>JBNMJI010000031.1:0-12398 GCA_050873725.1 Roseburia sp. | reverse complement strand
GGAATAGGTCAGCCGCTCCAGTCCGGAACGAAGATCCAGTTTCGCTAAGTCAATGCCACTTGTAATAAATGGAAAGCCCGGGATGATAAACAGCATGGAGCAGATATATCCGGCTTCGTGAACCGCCGGAACATGGAAAATAATTTCGGCCACTTTTAAGCAGATGGCATACATTAAGCAGGCGGCGGAAATAGAGACTGCAATATTTAAAAACAGCGTAAAATGATGTTTGATTAATTTGGTCCGGATGACATTTCCGATACCGGCTGCAATAAATGCCAGAATCATTTCCACAGGGCCTCCGCCCAGAAGAAAAGTAAATGCGCAGCAGGCTAAGGCAGCCGCAAACCCTAATTTGGCAGGAGAATAAAGGGCGTGGATTTTTTCGATTTCATCCAGCCGCTTATGGATTTCCTCACCGGTTAAATGGGCTTCTTCCTTTGGAAAGCTATCTACGAATTGTTCCATGCGGTAAAGCTTGGAGGTATTTACACCGGTATTGGCGATGCTTAAGGACTGGGAAACACAGTCATTTCCATCAAAGCAGTTAAACTCAATGGACATAAGCCCAACGTCTACGGTACAGGTAACACCCAGTTCCTTTGACAGTTTATTCATGGAAGTACGGACACGCCAGGCTCCGGTTCCACAAGATAACATGATTAATCCCACACGTCCGATGACTGAGGCTTTTTCAATCAGTCCCGCCTGGGCAATCAGTACATTGCTGTCATCACTGGCATAATCATGCCAGGGTATTTCCATATGATTTTTTTCCATAATATCAATATATGAAGTAGTGGAAGATGCACTCTTATTCATAAATAATCGCCTCAGCTTTGGCAATATGCCGTTCCAGATTCTTTAAGAAGATGGAATTTGGAAGGAAAATGCCGATTTCATCATATTTTTCATTATGTTCCACAAGGGAGTCCTGTCCGTAGAAGACAAACGCCATTGGAAGTTCTTTCTCTAACTTCAATACAAGATCAAAGATTGCAGAGTAGGCTTCCGCTTCGGTCTCTTTCTGCTTTATAGTATCCGGCAGTTCCCGGATGAGAAGCACCCCATGGCTGCTTTCTAAGACAAGCTGTCCAATGGTATCTTCCCCGGTATAAGCGTGGCTGTACCGGTATGCCTGGGCAAAATACATATTCTTTGGTTCCCCTAAATCACGGTAACTCTCAAGAAAATGTTGGTAATCCTTATTGTGAATATCTCCACAATATTTTGGCAGAAGTCTGCCGGTATCATCGGTCATAATAATCGGATTTTCTTTTCCATCTGCGTTGAAACGGTAAGGAATCAGATAGGAATTCCTCAGTAAATCGAATAGTGTATTCTGGCAGATAGCCATGAGAAATGCCGATAAATCTTTATTTTGATAAGCATCAAAAAGAGCTTCTGAAAAATCCTGTGAGGAGAGAGAAGAATCAAATTCATCATTACAGAATAAGTAATTGCAAAAAGTTTCCTGAAGCTTTTCACAGGCCCAAGGGTCATGCAAAATTTTTTCAAATAAAACGTCTGCTCTTTCTTCACGAGGGAAAAATGTTGAATTTTTCATAGAAATATGCGCTTCCTTTCTGCTTTATAGCATTCGTAAAGAGCTGCCGGTGGCAGCTCCTTGTAGGGTTTGGTGGAGAAATGTAAGGGGGTTGTTTCCCTTAATTTCGGCTTGATTATACTATTGCATTGGAAATAAGTAAAAGCTATAATTGATATAGCAGAAATAATAAATTGATATGGTGAAAACGTATGGATATAAATTTTGAATATTACAAGATTTTTTATTATGTGGCAAAATACAGTAATTTTACCAGGGCTGCCAATGCCCTTGGAAATAGTCAGCCTAATATCACAAGGGCAATGAACGGACTGGAGCAGCAGCTTCACTGTACACTTTTTGTCAGGACGAACCGCGGGGTACAGCTGACACCGGAAGGGGAGAAGCTCTATACCCATGTGTCGGCAGCCATGTCGCATCTTTGGGCTGCTGAAGAGGAACTGGCAGACAGCAGCGGACTTGCCCATGGAAGTATTTCCATTGGAGCCAGTGAGACTGCCCTTAACATATTTCTTTTGGACAAACTAAAAGATTTCCATATGAAATATCCGGGAATCCGGTTGAAAATCTATAATCATTCAACGCCCCAGGCAATCGAGGCAGTAAAGAGCGGGCAGATAGATTTTGCAGTAGTATCTGCACCGGCAGAAGTAGAGCAGCCATTGAAAAAAGTTAACCTGCGGACATTCCGGGAAGTACTGGTGGGTGGAACAACATTTACCGCACTGGGCAGTCAGGAGCTTTCCTTAAAGGATTTAAAGGATTATCCGTTAATCTGTCTGGGAAAAGAAACCATGACATTTCAGTTTTATAATAAGCTGTTTCTATCTTATGGACTGGCACTGGAGCCAGATACAGAGACAGCAACCACAGACCAGATATTGCCCCTGGTAAAGAGTGAGCTTGGTCTGGCTTTTATTCCGGAACCGATGGCAAGAGAAGCAATCGAAAAACACGAAATTGTACAGATTTCTCTTTCGGAGACGATTCCAAAAAGAAATATCTGTATGGTATACGACAGTCAGCATCCATTGAATGAGGCGGCGCGTCAGTTAAGAAAAGTCATTTTAGAAAGCAGGTGAGCATATGACACTTCAGCAGTTACGCTATATTACAACGGTGGCAGATACCGGAACCATCACGGAGGCGGCAAAGAAATTATATATTTCCCAGCCAAGCCTTACCAATGCCATCCATGAGCTGGAAAAGGAAATGGGCATTACCATTTTTAACCGGACGAATAAGGGAATCTTTATTTCCAGAGAAGGGGAAGAATTCCTAGGATATGCAAGACAGGTACTGGAGCAGACCACCATCTTAGAGGATAAATATAAGAAAAACGGTGGCGGAAAAAAGCAGTTTTGCGTATCAACCCAGCATTACTCTTTTGCGGTAAATGCTTTTGTGGATCTGGTAAAAAAATACGGGCAGGAGGAGTATGATTTCAGCCTGCGGGAGACCCAGACCTATAAGTTAATCGAAGATGTGGCACATATGAGAAGTGAAATCGGAATCCTTTTCTTAAATGATTTCAATGAAAAAGTAATTATGAAAATATTGAAATCCTCTGATCTGGAATTTCATTTATTATTCGTTGCGGAACCCCATGTTTTCATCAGCAGGCATCATCCGCTGGCAAAGAAGAAAATCATAACCAATGAGGAACTGGCAGATTATCCGTACCTTTCCTATGAACAGGGGGAACACAATTCCTTTTATTTCTCGGAAGAAATTTTCTCCTCTTTTGAGCGGAAGAAAAATATCCGTGTCAGTGACCGGGCAACCTTGTTTAATCTTCTGATTGGTTTAAATGGTTACACGGTGTGCAGCGGAATCATTGATCAGAAATTAAATGGCGAAGATATTATTGCAGTGCCGCTGGCAGATGAAGGCGATATGAGAATCGGATATGTGACCCACCGGAAAGGAATGATAAGCCGCTTAGGGGAAACGTACCTTGAGGCATTAAAGAAATATATTACAGGAGAACAAAGCGTATGAAATGGATGATAGCATCGGATATTCACGGCTCGGCATATTATTGTAACGAGTTACTGATGGCATATAAGAGAGAAAAGGCAGACCGCCTGCTGTTGCTGGGAGATATTTTATATCATGGACCAAGAAATGACCTGCCAAAAGAATATGAGCCGAAGAAGGTAATTGCATTATTAAATGAGCATAAGCAGGACATTCTCTGTGTGCGTGGAAACTGCGATACGGAAGTAGACCAGATGGTATTGGAATTTCCGATTCTTTCGGATTATTGTGTGGTGGCAGATGAGGAAAGGCTGATTTATGCAACCCACGGACACCTTTATAATGAAGAAAATCTGCCGCCGCTTCATAAGGGAGATATCCTGTTATGCGGACATACCCATGTCCCAAAATGCACGGAACATGAAGACTTTATCTATATGAATCCCGGTTCTGTTTCCATTCCAAAAGAAGAGAGCTGGCACGGCTATATGGTTTATGACCGGGCAGATTTGTCTGGAAAAACCTGCAGGGAGAAGAGAAAATGCAGTATCCGAAGAGAACCCTGGAAGCAAGAGGACGCTATAATGAATGCGGCAGTGACGGACAGGATATTTACGGGATAAAAGAGAAAGTAAGAAAGCATGTGCGGGGAATAGAAAAGTAATTTTCCAATCAAAAATAAGGGCTGACCATAGCTTAAAACTATGGACAACCCTTATTTTTATGTATTTTTCAGAATGAGGCACTCCATTTATAATGAGGGAAATCAATTTACAGGAAATGGAGGAAAACAGAATGAAGAATTTAACAACACCGTTCCGATACGATTATGTAGGAAGTTTTTTACGTCCGGAAAAATTAAAGAAAGCCCGTGCGGACTTTGAAGCAGGGAAAATCACGAAAGAACAGTTAAAAGAGGTAGAGGATGCCTGCATTTTAGAACTGGTTGCCAAGATAAAGGAGCTTGGCTACCATGTGATTACCGATGGAGAGTTCCGCAGAGCCACCTGGCATCTTGACTTTATGTGGGGATTCGATGGAATCGAGCATAAGAAGACCGTAGATGGAAATACAACCTTCGATGGAGAAGCAGCCATGATAGATGACACTTTCATGGTGGGAAAGATTTCCGTAAAGAATCATCCGTTTGTCGAGCATTTCAAATTTATAAAGGCACTGGAAGATGAAAATACCATAGCAAAGCAGACGGTTCCATCTCCTGCCCAGTTCTATGCCTATTTCACAGGGGCAGAGCTTTTGGATACAACTCTTGAAATTTATGGAACAGAAGAAGCTTTTGCAGAGGATGTCATCAAAGCATATGGGGAATTTATTGAGGAAATCTATGCAGCAGGCTGCAGAAATCTTCAGTTTGATGATTGTGTATGGGGTGGACTGGTAAATCCGAAGCTTGCTGTTGCCCTGACCGGAAGAAGAGGCGAAGCATTAGAAGAATATAAGAAGGTTATTCTTGCATTAAATAATAAAGTAGTAGAAAAAGCACCGGCTGACCTGACTATCAACACCCATGTATGCCGTGGAAATTATCATTCTACTTTCTTCAGCTCCGGTGCATATGACGGAGTAGCAGATTTGTTATTCGGAGAGGAAAATGTCAATGCTTACTATCTGGAATATGATGATGAACGTTCCGGTGGTTTCGCACCGCTGGCAAAAGTAACCGGCAATAAGAAGGTGGTATTGGGACTTGTTACCACCAAGACACCGAAGCTTGAAGACAAGCAGGCGGTTATTGCAAGAATAAAAGAAGCGTCTAAATATGTTCCGTTGGAAAATCTTTATTTAAGTCCGCAGTGCGGATTTGCCTCCTGCGAAATCGGTAACAAGCTTACGGAAGAAGAACAGTGGGCAAAACTGAAGCTTGTTAAGGAAATCGCTGAAGAGGTCTGGGGAGATTAGAAAATCATTACCACAATTCCAAGAATCACCAGGATGACACCGGTAACCCGGTTCAGTGTCTTTGGTGCGGCTTTATTGGCAAAGACAGCGGCAATTCTTGCCCAGATTAAGGTAAATACAATGCACAGAATCCAGACGGTAACATCCGGCAGTCCGCCGATGGCAAAATGCGAAAGGGCACCGGTAAATGCGGTAAAGGTCATAATAAATACGCTGGTGCCAACGGCGGTTTTTAATTCATAGCCCAATACAGAGGTCAGGATTAAAAGCATCATCATGCCGCCTCCGGCACCCACGAAGCCGCAGATAAAACCAATCAGCACACCGCAGATTACAGACTGGATGGCACGCTTCTTTGCAGAAACAGCAGACATGGATTCTTTTGTAGTCATAACCGGTTTTACGATAAATTTGATTCCTAACAGGAAGGTCATGAAAACGGAGAAATTTCCCATGGTGGTAGATGGCACAAGGCTTGAAACATAGCTTCCTACTACGGTAAAAAGCAATACGCTGACCATCATAATCAGACCGTTTTTAATATCGAGGTTCTTGTGTTTCCCATAAGTATAGGCAGAAATGGCACTTGCTAATACATCGGAAGAAAGAGCGATGCCGACTGCCATATAAGGGTCAATGCCGAGAAAGTGAATAAGCAGCGGGCTGATGACGGCAGCGGCACTCATACCGGCAAATCCGGTTCCAAGTCCGGCACCCATGCCCGCAAAAAATGTAACCAGAATCGTAGTAAATAAATCCATTCTATGATACCTCCTCTAAAATCGAATCCAGCGTTGCTTCCATCTGTGCCATTCCTTTGAAAAAGGCATTTTTCGTGGCATCATCCAGATTGGCAATCAGCCGGTCGGCAAAATCCTGCTGCAGAGCCTGTCCCTTTTTAATAACAGGGGCAGCTTTATCTGTGCACAGAAGCTGCGTCTTGCGGCGGTCACCGGCAACCTCTTTTCGGATAAGATATCCTTCTTTCACCAGCCGGTCTACATTGACGGAGACCAGATTTGCCTTAATCTGGCGTATCTCAACAATATCTCTGGCAGTCGAATATTCCGGATTATTTCCTAAAAACATCAAAATATCAAAAGCCGTCTGGGGCAGATGCAGTGACTGGCACAAAGGCTTACATACCGCAGCATAGGCAGCAGACATTTTTCTTGCAAAAGCAATTCCATTATGCATATAAGAGTCCTCCTGATAAAAATACTTCAAAATAAAATAGTTCAAATTTGAAATAATTTCTTTTACAGTATAGTAGCACCGGAAAATCGTGTTGTAAAGCGGAGTAGAGCATATTTTATAAAAAATTTATACAGTGCCCGCAAAAAAAGTTTTCCTTCTCTATTTGACAAAAGAAAAGCAAAGGTATATTCTTAGTTAGCATTAAAATAATTAGAATACTAACAATTAGGATTCTAATAAAATAGATGCAATATTCAGATATTAATTTTTGGAGGCAGATATGCAGGAAACACTTCATTATCTTCTGATGTCAGACCATCTGATGATACAGAAGGCGCTGGTATCAAGCGTAAAGGACACCGGATTAACGCCGGGTCAACCGAAAATACTCGATTATTTACTCCACCACGATGGAGCAATTCAAAAGGAAATTGCGGTATTCTGCCATATTGAACCGGCATCCCTGACCGTTCTTTTAAATGGAATGGAACTGAAGGGATATATTGAACGAAGAAATGTGGGCAGCAACCGCCGTTCCCTTCATGTGTATCTTACCGAGACCGGGAAGAAATATGCGGACCGGCTCAATCAGGAATTTGCCCGGATTGAAGGGGAAGCTTTAGAGGGCTTCAGCAAGGCAGAAGCACAGCAGTTACAGGAGCTGCTGGGGCGTGTATATGAAAATATGGGAAATCATCAGCAGAAAGAAGGCATCAATAAATGAAACACTTAAAGACCAGAATTGCAGTATATTTTATCGGATTATTCGTAATGACAATCGGCATTGCACTTTCCGTAAAATCAAACCTTGGCGTATCGCCGGTCAGCTCCATTCCCTACACCATGACCTGCGTCTGGGGAATCGAGATGGGAAAAGCCACGATACTTTTTCATATTGTATTAGTGCTGATACAGATTTTGTTATTGCGGAAAAAATTCAAACCGGTTCAGTTATTGCAGGTTTTGGTAGGTGTTGTATTCGGATACTTTACAACTTTCTGTAACTATATGGTATCTTTTCTGCCATCCACAGACAATCTTGTGATTCGGATTGCCATGGTGCTGTTAAGTACCGTATTTGTGGCATTCGGTATCTTTTTGTATCTGCCGGCAGATCTGATTCCGCTTGCCGGAGAGGGAGCCATGCAGGCGGTATCCTCTGTGACACATATTGAATTTTCCAAGGTAAAAATCGGATTTGACTGTACCATGGTTCTGATTTCAGCCGTCACCTGTCTGACTATTTTACATAGCTTAGGAAGCGTTGGCGCAGGCACGGTAATTGCGGCAATACTGGTTGGCACACTGGTAGGCATCATCAACCGGGCATTCGGAAAGCAGCGTGATAAGCTTCTTGGCAAGGATGAAGCATCCGACAATGTAAAAGTGGAGAAAGCGACAGACGAAAATGCAGCAGGAGCTGATACTGTTTATGTGATTACGATTTCCCGTGAGTTTGGAAGCGGCGGCCGTGAAATCGGTAAACTTTTGGCGGAGCAGCTTGGTTTTCATTATTATGATTCGGAGCTTATCCGTCTGGCAGCAGAGAAAAGCGGCTATACGCCGGAATATGTAGAGCAGAATGAACAGACCCTGAAAAATCCGGCACTTCACGATTTCTTTGCATGGTATGTAGGTCCCCTGGAAAAGGAAGAACTTCCGAAGGTAGACCAGCTTTTTGGAAAAGAGTCCGAGCTTATCCGGGAGCTTGCCCAGAAGGAATCCAGCGTTATCGTAGGAAGACTGGGAAATTATATTTTAAAGGATATGCCAACAGCTTATCATGTATTTATCAGTGCGGATATGAAAGTGGAAGCAGAAAGAGTTGCAATCAGAGACCATATGTCCCCGGAGGCTGCCCTTGCCAAAGTAAAAAAGGTCAACCATGAGCGGGCAGTTCACTGCAAGCACTTTACGAAAACAGACTGGGGAAATGTGAAAAATTATGATTTGTGCATCAAGTCAGATGATTATGGAGTAGAGGAAACTGCGAAAATCATAGCCGATTTATTTGAGAAGAAGATGGGTTAAGCCTGAAGGATTTCCCTTCTTTTCCAGCTGACGAAGCCATACATATCATTGAAAAAGAAAATACCAAAGTTTACAACCACAGGAATGTATGCGGGATTATCCAGGGAAGCCAGTACCCATAACACAATCAGCACAATGTCGTTGGCGGCATACCATACTGCATAGTAGGAAGAGCGGAGCATGGTAAGGGCAGCGGCAAAAAAGCTGGTCAGAATGGAAATGGTGCTGAATACAATATTTGGCGTGCCAAGTGCCTTTAAAATGTAGTAAAAAGTCCCGGTTACAAGGGCACCACTGATAAGGAGACCGATAAGGTGTTTCTTTGTCAGTGCCTGAATGGCTACTTCACTTTCATTGCCGCTGGATGGATTTCGTAACCAGGTAATAGTGGACCAGACTGCCATTGGCATGGTCATGCCAAGGTAGGTAATCATTTCGCCCCAATAGTGAAAGCGGAAGGAAATGATACCGTACAGAATCGAAAAAAGTACCATCAGAATCTGCGCCCAGACATTTCCTTTTGCTGCAAAAATAAGCGAAGTTACTCCTACCAGTGCGGCAATCAGCGTAAGCGGGTCAAAGTCCCGGCTGATCAGGTTGGAAATCAGTATAATCATAAGGGAGCCAATCCAGAGGCACCATTCTTTTTTGGATAAATTTTTAATTGGATTTGTCAATGGGATTCTCCTTTAACAGACAGTGCATTCATTATAGCATAAAAGATTGTAAAAAGATAAGAGAAAAGCCACTTCCGGAAAATTATATCAAAATTTCCCGGTGTGGCTTTTCTCTGTCCCCGTAATGTTATGAAAAATTAAAGATAAATATTGGAATCAAATTTTTGGAGGATTAACCAAAGTATCTCTTTAATAATCCTTCAAAAGCTTTGCCGTGTCTTGCTTCGTCCTTTGCCATCTCATGAACGGTATCATGGATTGCGTCTAAGTTCAGCTCTTTTGCTCTCTTTATTTACAAGGAATAACAGGAAAACAAAGGTACACTTTTCGGTACAACTTTATAAGAACTATCAAAGAACTTCCTGCAAGGAAAGTACAACAAAAGTACACTTAGCAGGAGGTTTTATTTATGTCAGAAACAGGATTTGCAGGAGTTTATCAGTTGGAAAATGGTTACTGGGGTTATCGTTACGCTATTGTTATCAATGGAAAGAGGAAAGAAGCAAAGAAATTAAAAAATGAATCGGGGAATCCTTTTAAGACAGCAAAACAGGCGGCAAAGGCAAGAGAAACAGCAATCGCACAAGAGAAGTCAAAAGCCCTGCTGTCGCCGCAAAAAACGATTATAAGAAAGACAGTAACAGAAGTATATCAAGAATACTGTGAAAAAGGCAGGAGCGGAAAAGCCTATACAACTATCAAAAAGCAGGATTCCTTATGGAACAATCATCTGTACGCCAGATTTGGGAAAAGATACATTGATGAAATAACAGCGGCAGAAATACAGGATTATTTGGAAGAACTGTATTATACGGACAATAGAGCCTATTCCTATACAGAATCCTTTTTGAAAATGTTTTATCTGATTTTTGGACAGGCATATTCCAGAAATTATATTGATGTGGATTCCTACAACAGATTGTGCGTAAATAAAGATATAAAAATCCACATGCCTAAATTAAAGATTGATGACGATTTAGACATTGTTTCTTTTGACGATAAAGAGATTGAGCGGCTAGACAGCTATTTCAAAGGCACAAATGCAGAAACAGCTTATATGTTGGGGAAGTATTGCGGATTGCGTATCAATGAGTGCTACGGTTTAAAATGGTCTAACGTGGATATAAAGAACGGTATCATTACAATAGACAGGCAAATGCAGTACCAAAACGGATTGATAAAATTAGTGTCTCTGAAAACCAGAAACGCTAAAAGAACAATTTATATGTGTAGCAAATTAAAGGAATACTTCAAAATGTTAAAGCGGCAGCAGGAACAGGACAAAAAAGAATTAGCTTTGCAGCGGCAGCAGAACCAGACATTTATTCAGGATTTGAATGGGGAAATGATTTCTTCTCTTGAATTGGTTAATTCTCTGCCGAATGGGAAAATACAAACCGTAAATTCCATGAAGTATCATTCGAGAACATTACAAGGAGAACATAATATATTGTTTAAATATCATTATCTGCGGCATACCTACGGAACAAATTTAGCCGCACTGAATACGCCGGAATATCTATTGTGTAATCAAATGGGGCATAGCAACAGTCAAGTAACGCATAAATATTATGTTGCTATCTCTGAAAAGGGAATTGACGAATTATTGAAAAACCTCGAAAAGATGTAATTGGATACAGTCAAAACAAGTCCATGAAAGAAAGGAAAACAAAATGGAAGAACTGTATTCAATTATGAGAGATTTATTAGAAGTGGAGTACAATCAAGAATCACTATTGCGTCTTTTAAGGGCAGCAGAAGCCGCATACAGCGACGAAAAGCAGGAAGAAGCTAAATACCTTACTAACTGTACAAAATACTATTTAAAAGCCTTACAAGAGGAATTACAAAGAGGTATCAACCGTTTAGATTCTTATATAGCAGAAGAAGTTAAGAAGCGTTAAAACAATAGGCAGCAGCATTATAGTAAGGAAATGCGGCTGCCTATGCTTTTGGGTATTCTGTTTTTACGTTGCTTGCGCCTGTGATGTAGTCCATAGACACATTGTAAAATCGGGCAAGAATCAAGAGGTTATCAACAGGGATTCTTGTTTTGCCGCTCTCATAGTCTGCATAGGTTCGTTGTCCTATGTGCAGCAGGTCGGCAATTTTCTGCTGTGTTAGGGAATTATCTTCTCTGATTTCCCTTATTCTTTCGTTGTATTTCATGTTGCTACCACCTCGAAAATAGTATAAGTGATTGCTGCATGATTCTTGACAGATAGAGTTATAAACTCTAAAATGTAATTGGAAGATACACTAAAACAAAGGGAGAGTGAAGCGCATGGAGTACATGGGTACAAAAGAAGCCGCTGAAAAGTGGGGTTATACACAAGGCACTATTTCAAGATGGTGTAGGCAAGGCAAAATTTATCCTGTGGTGAAACCAGAGAAAAGGGGCGGTCAATGGCAGATTCCTGTTAATGCGGAATGTCCTAAACAAGAGAAAGGAAAGAAACCATTATGAATGAAAAAAACAATAGCAGCAAATTTGCAGAAATAATGATTATGGGAATATTTTTATTGATTGTATTTGCTATAATTTTCTTGATTGCAGGCGTAAGCAGTGCTAGACATAAAAATGGTTACATACAAGGAGACTATTCAGAATATAAATGTTCAATTTGTAAAAATGCTGCTGATGGTGGGGCGTATTTTTTTGACGGAAAGCCTTATGAAGATATGTATTTATGTAAAGAACACTTCAAAGAAATGAAGTCAAATAATTCTTCGGATAATATTGAATGTAAAGATTGTCATAGGGAGTTTAAAAAAGGTTCTGAAAATGCAAAAAGTATAAAGAAAACAGATATGTGCAGTCATTGTTATAAGAATTTTAAAGATGCAAGTGACGTAATCAATGAATTGCCACAAAATTAAGAATAGGCAGCAGGATTTTAATTTCCTGCTGCCGCCTTTAATTCTGCTTTGTATTTGTAGTAGGAATTTCTGGAAATTCCTGCAATCTTTATAACTTCGGAATCGGTGTTTGTACCGTTAAAATCCTTGCTGTTTTTCAGAATGAT
>JBNMJI010000030.1:0-12421 GCA_050873725.1 Roseburia sp. | reverse complement strand
GTGAAGTAATTCCATGCAAAAAGCCTACAAAAACACACAATGCCAGAGAAAAGAAAAACATGGCGAGGGCATAGCCTCTGCGGTATGCATATTTGTATTCCCGCATTCCCTCGCGCTTATCTGCACTCAGGTCATGGATTTCATATACCCGGTCATTGACCCGCTCTTTCATGTCCTCCCGGTATTTGCGGCCTTCTCTGGCATGAGCCATATTTTCATCCATGTCTTCGTCCAGCTCCTGCAACATCTTCTGCTCCATGAAAATCTGCTGCAACAACTCATCTTCCCGCTCTCTGCGCTTTGTGATTTCATCCTGAATCCAGCTTGCCTTCTGCATCTGAAGGCTCTCTTTCATCCATTGTTCCTTTTCCATATTTTCACTCATAGCTGCCTTCTCCGTTTCGTACGCTTCCATTCTACTTTATTTCTAATCAATCAAATCATTCTGAAATCTCGACAAATGCTCATAAGGAAGAATCAGTCTTCCCCGGTATAAGCCGCAGCCATCATTCATCAGGCTGTTACTTACTGCTGTAAACATGTCGACATCCACACCGGAAAGCTCCAGTTCCTGCAAACGCTGGCACCGTTCATAAGCTTCATCAAAATAAATGCATTCTCCCTCCGGGATGGTATCCCGACGTGCTCTGGATGCTTCCTGCTTTTTCTCATAATTAATATGATTGGCGGAACCGATTTCTGCAATGTCATCCATCTGCTTTGTGCGAAGCTGCATTTCCACATAACATCTCGCACTGTTATCATAAAAAGTAATATGTAAGGATTTGTAATCGTCCTCATTTTCGCTGGTAATATAATCCCGGTAATATGGTTTTACAGCCTCCTCCAAAAGCGGGGAACTGCTTCTTAAGACACCGCCTGTCGGCTCTGCTGTAAATCCACGCTCCTCTAAGAACTGCGGCAGCACATTTGCGATCTGATAAAGGTGCTTTAATTCCTCTTCTTCGCGGTTCTCATGATTTTTCAAATGACACCGTGGCATGGAAATGACAATCCGGTATGCAATCAGATCACGGAAGCAGTTGAGTTTTTCCTTTAATTCTGCAATGTCCGGATAGCTTTTATGCTTTTTATAGTAATCATAAATGTATTCTACAATATAGCCGTTGAATTTACCCTCCGCACGAATCAGTGACTTGATTCTTCCTTTAAAAGTAAAGGAAAGATAAGGATATTCCATTGCCATATATTTGTAGAACTCACGGATTTTCTGGGACTGCGCCGTCAGGAAATCATTGTGCTCTAAAAGTTCCATAATCTGAATCAGGAAATTGCAGTGCACCAGATCCACTTCATTTTTGGATTCTTTTGCAGATGCCCGGAGGTCCTGCGTATACTTTTTCAGTATCCGGAACACCGTTGCTCCGGAGTATAAGTAATCATTTAATGTAACCATTTTTCCTCGCTAAAATATCTTTTTATTTCAAATACTCTGCCAGTTCATATACCCGGTCTCTTGTTAATTCTGCCGCCTTATCATTTTCCAATAATGGCTGCAGGCTTCCACCCTCGGCATCTTTGCCGGCTTCCTCTACTGCACTGTCTTTTGTCTTAATCCAGTCACGCTCTTCCTGGGTAAGGTTTGCCATAGTGTCCTCATCCAAAGTCTCTTTTAAACGGCTCCAGATAGAATTCAGCTCATTATCCCACAACTGATACAACTGCAGAGACAGGGTATTCATTTCCTGCTGTGTAAGTTCTCCACTGGAAAGGTCTTCCTGCATGGCTGCTGCTTTCTCCTCGATTTTCTGCAATTCACTCTCTATGGATACATCGGAAGTTGTGGTTTTATCATTTACCGTAACCTTATCTCCACTCGGTCCTAAAAAGGTATCAAAGGTCAGCGTATTAAAAATTGCATAGAATGGAAGCGTCGTATCCTCATCGGTAAGACCAATGGATGCCCAGTCCAGGAATCTTTCCGGCAATTCATCTAACGGTGCACCTGGCAGATAAATATATAAATCATAAACCTCTTCCAAACCAGCCGGTCCCGTGTAAATATATTTCACGCCGCCTTTAATTTCCGTGTCGCCTTCTGTTTCCTTCGTTGCAATATTCTCCAACTGCATCTCATAGGTATAATCATTTATCTTTTCCGGCTGGGTGAATTTTCCATAGAAATCACAATAGTAAAGGGTTCCATTTGGATATCCATCCCCGCTATCTCCCACATCTGCATCATGATAATTTCCGACAAAAGAGCCATCCTCAGATAAAATCAATGTAGAATCCCATGCACCAACTCCACTGGTGAACATAAAGCTTTCTCCTGCAAGCTGTGCAAAAATGTTATCTTCATCCACATTTTCCGTTTCTGTCTCCTCTGTCACTGTTTCTGAGCTTTCCGTTTCTTCCGTCTCAGTCTCTACCTCTGTTTCTATGGTCTTTTTTTCCGGCTCCACGACTCTTCTTCCACAAGCTGTTAATGCAGACATTCCCAATGCCGCACTCAATATCATTGCTAAAAACTTTTTCCCTTTCACAAACTAATCCTCCTGATATTCCTTTTTCATTTCTCTCTTTTTCATTTTTCTGTCTTATCTTTCACAGAAAAATTCTATTTCTTCCCCTACCGGTCCGATTGCAAATGCAACCCGGATTGGAAATGGCGGCTCTGATGTAATCTCAACATCCTTTGGCTCCACCGTAATCTCATAACCGGCAGTTCTTACTGCATTTATACATGCGTCCACATCTTTTGTTTCTAATGCAAAATGCTGCACTGCACCCTGCGGCAGGTGTTCTTTTGCGCTGGCAAAGACTTCGATGAGTCCTGCTCCTGTATCAAACATAAGTCCTGCATTTTCGCCTTCCCCCCAGCTTCGTTTTACCGGAAGTTCAAGCACCTCTCCATAAAAATGTTTTACTTTATCTAATTCTTTTGGACTGCATTTAATACAGACATGATGAATTCCCTCGATTAACATTTTCTTTGCACCTCTTTCTCTCCTATTTTACCCTAATTGTATACATTTCGCAACGTTACCTTTTTCTTCCTGTTTCTCTGCAGATGCCTGACAACGCAACTTGAGAAACACGCTTTGCGAGTTTCTCATAGTTATCGCGGTGCTCGCCAAAATCCATGCAAAAAAGAGCCCTGCATCTGAGGTGTCCCTCATCTGCACGACCCTTTTTTCCTCTTCCTTATAATAAAACAGGATTATATTTTTTATGCATTATTGATACAGTTGATTGCATTCAGGCTTCTCGGATAACCAATGTATGGCAGGCACTGGGATACTACTTTCAATAAAAATGCCTTGTCGTTGCCAAGATTGATATTTCCCTTTGCATGGGCAGTCAGCTGCGGCTCGCAGCCACCCTGGGCAAGCAGGAAACAGAAGGTTATCATTTCACGCTGTGCAAGGTTAAGACCGGTTCTGGTATAATAATCACCGAAACAGTTGTCTGCCAGCCAGCGTCTGATGTGGTCTGCCTTCCATGCCTCTCTCATATGCTCTCCAAAGATTTCTGCCTGGGCATCAATGCCTTTTTCCAGACGATTTTCCATGGTTGTGGTGCTCTGTGATTCCAATGGCATTGCAATTCCTCTTTTTTCTAATTCTTCATTTACCAATGCGAGAAATTCTGCCATTCTGCCAAAGCCAAGATAATCCACGGACTGATATACCATTTCTTTTACCATCACAGGGCTGAGTCCGGCATCTAATGCTTTCGGAAGCATTACCGTAAAGGCTTCCTTTCCCTGACAGCCGATTAAGGTAGATAAAATAGCAAGGTATCTTGTAGTATCGTCTAACTGCTGTCCTTCTTCATTTACTGCTTCTTCAAATGCAAACTGTTCAAACCGCTCCATGAATTCCGGATCAGTTTTCCGTAAATCTTCTAATTTCATTTTTTGATACTCCTTTTTGTTTTCAGCTTTCGACTTCTTACTTTTGACTTTCTGTTTTCGGCTTCAGCTTCCTACTTCAGCCAGCCCTCTACATTTACGTTGCTGCCGTTTAACAGTTTTCCAGCCTTCCATGTAATATTCGGATATTCTTTCTGCAAATTCTTCTCTACATTTGCGATTCCGCTTCCACCGGATGTTGCAAATGGAATTACGGTCTTTCCTGAAAAATCATAGCTTTCTAAGAATGTATCAATGATACGAGGCTCTACATACCACCAGATTGGGAAGCCAACCAGTACGGTATCATACTGCTCCATATTTTCTACTTTGGTTGCAATTGCCGGACGGCTGGATGCATCATTCATTTCCACACTGCTGCGGCTCTTTTTGTTCATCCAGTCTAAGTCTGCGGATGTGTATTTCTCTGCCGGTGCAATCTCATAAAGATCTGCATCTGCTGCCTTTGCCAGTTTTTCTGCTGTTTTTGCGGTTACACCGCTTGCACTGAAATATGCTACTAATGTTTTGCTCATAATTTTTCTCCTTTTCCTTGCTCTTGGCAATTATTTATTTTTTGTTGTTTTGTCTATCTCATAACGGAGATAGTCAATGTTTTCCAATTGTTTTTCCTGTGCATGGATACGCTCCAGGGTTTCCTTTCGCTTCCGCTTCAGAATTTCTAACCGCTGCTCTGCCGTTAATTCTTTTTCGGAAAGCAGCTGCATATATAATTTGATTTCCTCCGGTGAAAATCCGGAATGATAAAGGGTTAATATGTTTTCGAGATTTTCGATATCTGCTTCTTTGTAAACATATGCTTCTTTTGCTTTACATTTACATCTGCACAAATGTCCCATTTCATACAACTGCAATATGTCTTCCGGAATCTGATAGCGTTCCTGCACTTCTTTTCTTGTCATTTTTTCTGTATCACCTTCTATAAGAAGCAGAATATGTTCTGTAAATCCTGCTGCTCATGTAAACTACGAGAAACACGCTTTGCAAGTTTCCCATGTAAGAACAAAGAATGTGCCTTGGCACATTCTCGCGCCTGCGGCGGTCGCTTGCGACATCTACCTTATACGCCGCAGTGCGCATCCTCGCGGAGCTTTTTTTACTTTACAGGAAAGCAATTTCCTGTAAAGTAATAAGAGATGCCCTTTCGGACATCTCCTATTATAATGTTTTTTACTATATTATGTCTAATGCTTATTTTTTATCTTCTAATATGCCTTTTTCGTATTTCTTGACTTTCTCTAAAAAGCATTGTACGGCGCCTGCACGCACTTCGTTTTTACGCCATACCAGCACACAACCGGTCTCAAGTGGCGGTTCAAATGGAACAAATTTTAAATTTTTATAATAATTATCAATATAAAAGCAAAGTGCCACTCCAATATTTTTCTCTACCAGCATAGCGGCGTTGTTCAAAAGATTATAGGTTCCGCTCACCTCAAGCTGCTCATAGAAATCACCAAACCAGCTTTCTAACTCCTGCTTTACAATTTCTCTTTTTACCATAAGAAGCGGCACCTTCGTCAAATCCTCCGGTGTCACATACTCCTGCTGTCCCAGCGGCGAATCTTTCCGTGCCAGAACGCCCCAGCGTTCCTTTCGTTTCATGCGGATAAAATGATATCTTGAAATGTCCACCGGCTCTGTCAGAAGTCCTATGTCTATAAGTCCCTTATCCAGCCGTTCCTTGATATCATCTGCATTGGCGGTATAGATTTCATACTGCACCTGCGGATATATCTTCTGAAAAGAAGCAATCATCTCTGCCACTTCTTCTACGCTTCTGGTTTCCCCGCAGCCAATCACAATCTTTCCGGTGATTTCTTCCTGCCGCTCGGTAAATTCCTTTTCCGTCCGTTCCGCCAGTGCAACAATATCCTGCGCCCGCTTCTTAAGGAGCATTCCATCCTCGGTCAGGTGGATACTGTGTTTGCCCCGCACAAAAAGCTTCGTCCCCAGTTCTTCTTCTAACTGCATCAACTGCCTGGATAAAGTCGGCTGGGTAATATGTAAGATTTCTGCAGCCTTTGTAATATTTTCTTCCCGTGCTGCCATCAAAAAATATTTTAGTACACGTAATTCCATTGTGGTTTGTCCTTCTATTATCCTAACTCAAAGACATCCTGGTTTCTTCCCCGCTCCTTTGCCGCATAGAGCTTCTCATCTGCTAAGCGGTATAATACCGTAACGGCAATTCCTTCTGTATAATGCTGTACACCGCTGCTGAAAGAGCATTCGATATTCTTCTCATGCTTTGTAAATTCTTTGTATTCCCGTCTTATATGCTCTAACATTTTACGGATTTCGTCCGTATTCATGCCCTTTAGAATCAGCATAAATTCTTCTCCGCCAAACCGGACCGCGATGCCTCTGTCTTTTGCATATTTTTTCAAAAGTCTTGCAAACTCCACCAGAAGAATATCGCCAAAGCCATGTCCGTATGTATCATTCATATGCTTAAAGAAGTCAAGATCCATCAACACTGCATCGAATTCCTGCTTTTCTTCCATAATAAGCTGTCCCAAATACTCGTTTAAATAACGGCGGTTGTAGATTCCGGTCAGTGCATCCCGGTTTGCAGCCTCTTTGAGCTGCTCATTCAGTTCTTTTACTTCCTCCTGCTGCTTTTCCCGCTGCATCTGAAGCAGAATGGAAATCAAAAAGACACAGAGCAGCACTATAAGCAGCGAACAAAGCGTACTCTGCAACACTGCTTCCTTGGACAGTTTTTCACTTTCCATCGGTCTCATATAAGCCAAAATAACTGCTGCCACATCGGCTACAATTACCACACCGGCAAACCGGATTGCATTTCCGGTTGGTATAAAAATAGCAATTCCTACCATCGCAAGCACCATGTATACAATCGTACCTGCCTGATAGATGTAATACAGCGTTGGAAATTCCACAAGGCTTAACACTGCAATCATAAAATAGGACGCATAACGTATCTGTCCCATTTTTATTCCAAAGAAGCTTCCTGCAAACATAAGTAACATACAGATTCCACAGAAAATCGTTGTTCCGCCCCATCCGAAAATCAACGCATTTCCAAGGAAGCCTGCCAGATTTCCGATACAGCTTCCCATTGCCAGCACATAAAACTGTCTGCGGCTTACATCAATTGAAGTATCAAATAAAAAATTCATCTTCCTTCTCCCATTTTTATTTTAAGAAAACAATATTTTTAATTCATCCAGTGTATTTACACATATCGTAAGCTTTTTCTTTAATTCCTCATCCGGCTGTGTCTGATCCGGAACCATTGCCACCTGACAGCCTGCCCCATAAGCACTTGTAACCCCATTAGGCGAATCCTCCACTGCAAGACATTCCCCCGGAGCAAGTCCAAGCTGCGCGCAGGCAAAGGTATAGATATCCGGTGCCGGCTTTCCGTGTTCTACCATAGTCGCACTGATGATTTCATCAAAATACGGATACAGCCCTATCTGCTTTAAATATCTTTCTGTGCGTTCCATATCCGTTGCTGTAGCAATTGCCCGCCGGATTTTCTTTTCTTTTAAATAATCCAGCAGTTCAATGGCTCCCTTTTTTATCTCTATGCCGTTCTCTGCAAGACATTCTTCCATCAGTTCCTTCCGGTATGCCCGGATAGCCGGATAGTCAAGCTTCTCATCTTCAAACATTTCCTTTAAATGTGCCGGTGCAAAGGGCTGTCCCAAGGAACGCATGGACAATGCCTGCTCATCACTCATTTCATATCCGAAATGCGCCATTGCCTTAGGCCAGCAGATTCTGTAGTATTTTTCTGTATCAATAAGTGTTCCATCCATGTCAAATAAAACTGCTTTTATCATCTTGCGTCCTCTTTCTGCCTGCTGCGTCCGCTAGTTTGCCATGCCAACGACTACGGTTACCATAAATAAGTCTGCATCCTGCTTTGCAAAAACATCCCCATTCATTTTATGCATCAGCTTTCTGCAAATATAAAGCCCCAGTCCGCTTCCTTCCTGACTTCCTGCATTGGAGCCACGATAGAAGCTGTCAAAAAGATGCGGAAGTTCTTCTGCCGGAAGATCTGCTCCGGTATTTTCTACCGTAATCAACACACAGTCTTCTTCTTTTGAAATTGATATACCAATTCCTTTTCCACTACCATATTTTATAGCATTTTCCATTATATTCTGCAATACCTCAAGCAAACGTTCTGCATCTGCTTTCACCAGACAATTCTGATACTCTCCCATATTAAATCTTATATGAAGCTGTGAAAGCTTATCTTTATAGTACGTTCTCAGTGTCTCTAATACTTCAGAAAGATAGACTTCCTGCACATCAACTTTTAATTCCAGGAAATCATCCTTAGACAATTCATTCATCGTTGCAAGATAATCTTCTATCTCCACTGTTTTCTGATAAATATTCCCGGCTGCCTGCTGCCTCTTTTCTGCATCCTGATAAAGTCCCTTTTCCAAAGCCTGTGCATTCAGCTTAATGACAGAAAGCGGCGTCTTAATATCATGGGTCAAAGACAAAAGCTTCATCTTCTGCTCCCGGTGAAACTTTAATTCCCGTCTCCGACGCTCTTCTAATTTTTCTCTTAAAAGATTCATTCCCCAGATAAATTTTCCGAAATATTTTGTCTTCTGCTCCTGCAGAGGCACCGAAAGATTTCCCTTGGATAATTCCAATGGTACTTTTTCCAATGCATGAAACGGTTTTATGATGCGCCATCTGATATAAAGTAAAACGCAAAGAAGCAGTCCGCCTGCAGAAAAAAGAATTCCATTGATAAGAATTCTCTCCTGCCTGCGCACTGTTTTATCCTCTTCTTCATATTCAATTCGGTAAACTGTTCCATTAATCTGCCGGATACAGACCGGATATTTTCCCACCCGGTTGACATCGGCTTCTCCCTTACATACTGTCACGGAGCGGATATCCTGATATGCATCATAATTGATTCCGGCAGGATTCCCTTTTTCACGAAGTTCTTCTATTACCCGCTCAATTTCCACACGGTAAAGCTTCTCTGTTTCCTTTTCCTGTAAATGATTCCAATATATATTAACACCAAGGATTCCTGTCAAAAGAAAAATCAGGACACCTGCTATCAGACGGTTAAAAGATTTCATTGAAATTTATACCCCACACCCCAGACCGTTAAGATATGCTCCGGCTTTCCCGGGTTCCTCTCTAATTTGCTGCGCAGCCACTTAATATGTACGGTAAGTGTCTGCATTTCCGACTCAGAATCTGCTCCCCAGATTTCCCGGAACAAAAATTCCTTCGATAAGACTTTTCCCCGGTTCTCCATAAGAAGCCGCAGCAGTTCATATTCTTTTACTGTTACATCAATCTTCCGTCCCCGGTAATAGACGCTCTGCCCTTCCCGATCCAGACAGATATCTCCATTTTCCATCCGGTCCTTGGCATAACGCCGCTTAAAGATTCCATCGATTTTTGCCAGAAGAATATCTATATCATAGGGCTTTTCGATATAGTCATCTGCCCCTGCCATCAGTCCGTCCAGTTTATCTTCTTTGGAATTCTTTGCACTGGCAATCAGAACCGGCGTATTACTCTCTTTTCGGATATGATTCAATACTTCCAGTCCCTCCACTCCCGGCAGCATCAAATCCAAAATAAGCAGTCTGGCACCATACCTTTCGTAAAGTGCCAGTGCTTTCTTTCCATCGGAGGCTATGCTGACCACATAGCCTTTTGCCCGCAGGAAATCACCCAATACCGTTGCAATATCTTTATCATCTTCCACAATCAGGATATCTGTCTCTGTCATTTTTCTACCATCCCAGTTCCAAAAGCCAGTTATTCAAAGCTCTTTCCCGCTCTCTGATATCTGCTTCCGGCGTAAATTTACCTAAATTATATTCTCCACGGATATTTCCGTCAACAATATAGAGTACCCTGCTGCACTTTGCTGCCACCTTCGCATCATGGGTAACCATCATAATTGTGGTTCCCTCGCCATTCAGCTTCACCAGCTCTTCCATTACTTCATTGGAGGAAGTGCGGTTCAAGGCTCCTGTCGGCTCATCTGCGAAAATAATCTTCGGGTCATTGACCATGCTTCTTGCAATACACGCCCGCTGCAACTGTCCACCGGACACTTCATTGATATCATGGTCTGCAGTATCTGCAATATTTAATTTCCGCATCAGGGAAAGTCCCTTTTCTACTTTTTCCCTGCGGTTTGTCTTAGACTTTTTACTCTGCACTGCCGGTAAAATGATATTATCCAAAATCGTAAGATTTTTCAGCATATACATCTGCTGGAAAATAAAGCCCATATCATTTAACCGGACGCCTGCTAACTTCTTTCCGCTCAGTTCGGTAAGACTAACGCCATTAAAATTGACGTTTCCGCTGGTGGCCTGATCCATTCCCGATACGGTATACAAAAGTGTGGATTTGCCGGAACCGGATGGTCCCATGACTGCTACCATTTCGCCTTCTTCAATGGAAAAGTTGACATTTTTTAATACGTTATTCTGTCTTTTATCTGTGATATATGTTTTGCAAAGATCTGTTACTTCTAATATATTTGCCATTTTTACCCCTTCTTTCTATTCAATGCCTACGCTGTCACTGCTGCTGATTTTTCTGGTATAGCAAGCTGTCAGAAATACTGCTGCAAGTGTTGTAAGGAAAATGATTCCCGGATACATTCCATATATTTTCCATACATTCACATAGAATTTAATATCTGATGCGCCCATCATGCCATAAATCGGACTGCACCAGAGTGTCGTAACCGGTTTTGCCAGTATTGCCGCCAGAAGTTCTACGATAAGTGCTACGATTCCAAAACGTTTTACCTGCCAGGAAATCACTGCCCCATCGGTAAATCCCATTGCCTTAAGCAAAGCTATCTGGCTTTTTTCATCTGCAATGAAGGAGCGTTCCATCAGCACCGTAACTAAAATAACTACAATCATGGTAATGGCAAGTAAAAGATACTGCACGGCTTCCATGGTATCTACTACACCAACCATTTCCGCACAATACTCTGCTGCACTTCTGACCTCTTCGTTATTCCAAAGCTTCTTTATCTTTTTAATCCGGGAACGGATGACTTCATCGGAAGGATGGTCTGTAAAATCCACCTGATAATCCATACTGCTTGCTATGCTGTTAAAATCAGTCGGTGCATCCTCATGCAGCCGGACAACCTCTCCCACATTATTCATGGTCTGATAATAGGCGGTTACCATACAGTCCTGCTTATTTCCGTCAAAATCAAAGGTCATCACATCACCGATTTTTGCTCCGGTCAAATCAGATATCTGTTTTGTAATGGCGATTTCATTTCCATTCTGTGGAATCGTTCCCTGCGTGTACGCATAATCTGTCGCTTTTGTATTAACTCCCAGCTGACAGGTCAGATTAAATTCTTTTCCGTCAAACGTTACCTGATAGTTATACTGTATCTCAACGGACATTTCCGATGGCATTCCTTCTTCCGTAAGTTCTTCTGCCAGGTCATCTAATTCTTTTGCCAAATCAGCCCGGGTCTTTCCTGCCATATTCCCCATTGCCTGTGATACATCTGATATGTAAACATCACTTTCTTTTCCAAATGTCGTAATCAGGTTCTTACTTTTCATGGTATCTGTTGTAATGACCACGCCCAGCATAAAAACAGAACAGAGGAAAAAGGACAATATAATCGTAAGGAACCGTCTTGGACTGCTTAAAATATCATTGACTGCCAGATACCAGGTACTGTTGAAACGGCTTTTTCCCAGCCGGTAAATGGATTTCTTTTTAAAACGTTCTCCGGACTGACCGTTTCGAATGGCATCCACCGGTGTCAGCTTCTTCACTTTCCCGGTACACCGGTATGCAAACCAGATGGTAACTGCAATAACAATGACTGCGCCCATGAAATTTGCCGTAATGGCATGACTGTTTCCTAACATCATATTTTCTGTCACAGACTGCAGCAGCATATTACCAAATGGAATACTTGCCAGAAATCCAATTGCTGCTCCCACAACAGCCAGCATCAGATATTTTACAAGATAAAGGCTTCGTATCTTAAAGTCCGTAATTCCAATGGCTTTCATAACTCCGATTTCCCGGTATTCCTCTGTCACAGTAAAAGTAATCGTAAATTTTAACACTGCAAAGGATACAATCATCAGACATACGCTTAAAACCAGCACCACAAATGCCACAATCATATCCATGACATAACACAATTTAAAAATATCCCGTCCCCGGTTGAATAGGATGTTGGATGCATTGCTTAATAAAGAGGCTATTTCCGATGGATTGTCTGTATCGATATAAATGATCTCGCCCCGGTATTCTGCGAGACTTTCATCCCCGGCAAATTTCTGATAATCTGCTTCATTTAAAATAAATCTTTTATTTCCCATAAATTCAGAACCCAGCAGCGCATCTTTTGCTTTTCCGGCAATCGTAAGCTCCACACTGTTTTCGCCATGGGTAATCGTAAGTTTATCTCCCTCTTTTAAATCATTTGCATCTAAGAAATTTCCGGTGACATAGACCTCACCCTCAGGCACTTTTGTAAGC
>JBNMJI010000029.1:0-12777 GCA_050873725.1 Roseburia sp. | reverse complement strand
CCTTTAAATTCATTTGTAATATCTTCTAACTGCTTTAATCTGTTGGAATATGTTTCCATTGTCTCGCGTCTTGCACCTGGTCTTGCTGCGCTAATTGTATCGGCTGCCTGTACCAGACAAGCAATCAATGACTCTGGCTCTACGTCGCCATGGTGTGCCTCTACCGCATTGATAATAAGCGGAGATTCTTTGTATTTTCTACATAAATCCACACCAATCTGAATATGTGAACCTTCTACTTCGTGGTCTACTGATTTACCAATATCATGCAGGAGTCCTGCACGTTTTGCCAATCTTACGTCTACACCAACTTCAGCCGCAAGTAAGCCACAAAGCTGTGCTACTTCTATAGAATGCTTTAATGCATTCTGACCATAACTGGTTCTGAATTTCATTCGGCCTAATAATTTCACAAGTTCCGGATGAATGCCATGTACACCTACTTCTAAGGTAGCAGCTTCACCCTCTTCACGAATCATGGTTTCAACTTCTTTTTGCGCTTTCTCTACCATTTCTTCAATTCTAGCCGGATGAATTCGTCCGTCTACAATCAATTTCTCTAATGCAATACGAGCAACTTCTCTTCGTATTGGATCAAATCCGGAAAGGATAACTGCTTCCGGTGTATCATCGATAATTAAATCTACACCAGTAAGTGTCTCTAACGTACGGATATTTCTTCCTTCACGTCCGATAATTCTTCCCTTCATCTCATCATTCGGAAGCTGTACTACAGAGATGGTTGTCTCTGCCACATGGTCTGCAGCACATTTCTGAATTGCAGTAACCACATATTCTTTTGCTTTCTTTCCAGCTTCTTCTTTTGCCTGATGCTCCATCTCTTTGATTAATTTTGCAGTATCAAGCTTTACATCTTCTTCAACAGTTTTTAATAGATATTCTTTTGCCTGGTCGGAGGTAAGTCCTGAGATTCTTTCTAGTTCCCGCACACGCTCTTCATGAAGCTTTGTAATTTCAGCTTTCTGTTTGTTCAGCTCTTCTTCTTTTGCTGTAAAACCTGCTTCGCGCTTCTCAATGGCTTCCAGTTTCTTATCCAGATTGGATTCTTTCTGTTCCACTCTGCGCTCATTTCTCTGAATTTCGTTTCTTCTTTCCTTGATTTCCTTGTCCAGTTCGTTCTTAGTACGAATAGACTCTTCTTTAATCTCAAGTAAAGATTCTCTCTTCTTCGTTTCAGCGGTCTTCACAGCTTCATCTATTATCTCACGGGCTTTATCTTCTGCACTGCCAATCTTTGAAGCAGTCTGCTTTTTCTGGTATGCATTTGCAACAAACCAGGTGATAGCACATGTGACAATAAATGTAATTACAACAGCTATAATTACTGCCTGCACAGGAGCACCTCCTTTATTCAATTTTCATTGTTCATATAACATAAATATTCATTCATCTGTCATAAATAACAATAACTAAATTTTATACTTTTTCTAATATTATGTCAAGTAGTCCGGACATTTCATTACACGTAAAATGTCTTCACTTTTATATCCTCTACGCATCAGATATCCATACTGTTTCTGCATTTCCTTTGCATCTGACTGTTCCGGATTATAATGTCTCTTTTTTAATATTTCTGCAATTTTTTCTGTATCATTATTTTCATAGACTTCCTCTAATGCCTGCTCTGTGATTTCTTTCGGAACTCCCTTCTGCATCAGTTCCTGCTGTAACCGCCGGCGGCTCTTGCTGCCCTGCCGGTAACTGATATAAGTCCTTGCATAGCGCAGGTCATCAATATAATGATATTTCTTCACATATTCTATGGCATCAAGAATCAGTTCCTCCGGATATTCGCTCTCTGCTAATTTCCGGTAAAGTCCCTGTTCTGTCCGGTCCATTTTCTCTAAAAGTGCAAGTGCCCTTTTTTTCACACGCTTGCCTAATACTTCATAAAAGATTTCCTGATATAGTGCTTCATCTACGGTCTGCCCTTCCTGTAATTTGTAGCGACGCACTTCACCTTTATATAAGATAAGGTGTGTACCATCATCCATACACACCTTATATTTGTTTTTCTTATATTCTGTTATCTCTGAAACAATTCTGTCCATTATTCTGCATCAAGAACTTCCGGTCCGTTTGAAGCCGGAGTCTCTGTTTCTTCTTCGCTCTTATCTACTGCATAATGAGCTCTTACTTTCTCTTCTATTTCCTGGCAGACCTGTGGGTTCTCTTTCAGATAAGTCTTGACATTTTCACGTCCCTGACCAATCTTATCTCCATTGTATGCATACCATGCACCGGACTTATTTACAATACCAATCTCGGAAGCCAAATCAAGAATATCTCCTTCTTTGGAAATTCCCTCTCCGAACATAATATCAAATTCAGCCTCTTTAAATGGCGGTGCTACCTTGTTCTTTACAACTTTAATACGGGTACGGTTACCAACAATCTCTCCGCCCTGTTTTAAAGATTCAATTCTACGCACATCAAGACGTACGGAAGAATAGAATTTCAATGCACGACCACCGGTTGTTGTCTCCGGATTACCAAACATAACGCCAACCTTTTCACGTAACTGGTTAATAAAGATTACAATGCAGTTGGAACGGTTGATTGCTGCCGTCAGCTTACGAAGTGCCTGTGACATCAGTCTCGCCTGTAAGCCCACATGGGAATCTCCCATATCACCATCAATCTCGGCCTTTGGAACCAGTGCTGCAACAGAGTCTACGATTACAATATCCACTGCTCCTGATCTTACCATAGTCTCTGTAATCTCAAGTGCCTGTTCTCCGTTATCCGGCTGTGAAATATAAAGATTATCAATATCTACTCCGATGTTCTTCGCATATGCCGGGTCTAAAGCATGCTCCGCATCAATAAATCCGGCAATTCCACCACGCTTCTGCACCTCAGCAACTGCATGCAGGGCAACGGTTGTCTTACCACTGGATTCCGGTCCATATATCTCAATAATTCTTCCCTTCGGAAGTCCACCTAAGCCCAGTGCAATATCAAGGCTTAATGAGCCTGTCGGAACAGTCTCCACATTCATCCGGTTACTCTCATCTCCAAGCTTCATAACAGAACCTTTTCCGTACTGTTTCTCAATCTGGGATATAGCGGCATCCAGTGCCTTTAATTTATCTTCTTTACTACTGTCTCTTCTCGTATCTTTTACGTCTCTCGCCATGTCAATTCTCCTTCATGCGAACTTATGTTCGTTTTCTGATATTATAGTAGTATACTTTCTTCAAAATGTCAACTGCATTTTTAGAAAATATTTTTTACTTTCCCAATACTTCCTGTAAAGTGGGTAAATCCGGCAGAATAGCCAAATATTTTATAGACTGTAATATTCTCATGTAAAGAAAAAAGACTTCTTTCTGAAGTCTCTTCTGGAAAGGTAACCTTATCTTAACATAGTAAGATTCCGGTTACAAATTAATTTTCTATAAACAATGAAGGCATCCGGCAATTGTTCCATCTTTTAATCATGATATTCATCCATACCAAGATTCAGAAAAATCTGTTCTAAGTACTTCTCGCCAGACCGTTCTCCGTAAATGATATGATTGATATACTGCGGACTGCATCCAACCGATGTTGCAAGTTCTTCCTGACTCATCTCAAGTTCAACCAGTCTGCGCTTTATCTCTTTCCCCATTGGAGTAATCTGCCGTTTTGTTTTTGCCATAAAAGTCTCCCCTTTTCTGCTTTATCATTTGTGTTTATGTAGAAAATGATGTATAATATGAAAATAATTTCACAAATTACATTATAATTCATAAATATGAATTTGTCAATTCATATTTGCGTATTATTTTTTATTTCTTATACAAAATATTATTAAAATACCTGATAAAGGAGTACACTATGACAATCAGCCAACGTATCTTTGCATTATTACGGGAAAAGAAGCTTTCACAAAAAGAATTATCGGAATACACCGGAATCTCTCCTGCCGCTATCA
Source organism: Roseburia sp. (assembly GCA_050873725.1). Taxonomy (GTDB): domain Bacteria; phylum Bacillota; class Clostridia; order Lachnospirales; family Lachnospiraceae; genus Roseburia_C. The sequence continues at coordinate 8,837 of JBNMJI010000029.1, read as the reverse complement.
GCAGCTGGAAATCCAAGGGAACAAATCCTTCTTCTGATAAAATTGTTAAAATAAGTGAATTTTTAGATGTTGATGTATATTATCTTCTGACCGGCGAATACCAGTCTTCTTCCGACCTTCAGATTGCAGAAGAATCCGAATATCAAGCATCCTTATCCGACCCGGATGAACGCTTACTGCTTCAGCTTTTCCGTAAACTTTCTCCGATGGACAAAGGACGCATCATCGGTCAGTTAGAACAGAAACTTTCTGAAAAATAGCTGCTATATTTTTTTATGTGCAATGATATATTTTTATAGCATTTTTTTATAGCAATATCAATCAGCCATTTATCATGTATCTATAAAAATTGTATGATAAAATCCGGGCAGTACATTAATATGTACCATCCGGATTTTCTTATACGCTCTAAATTATAAAGCTAAAAGTTTTAATACCTCATCTTTATCCTGCACACCGATGCTCTTTCCTTCAAAAACACCATTTTTCATTACAACCAGAGTCGGAATGCTCATAATCTGATATTTCAAAGCCAGTGCAGCTTCTTCATCCACATTTACTTTTCCAACCTTTACCTGTCCCTCTAATTCATCTGCCAGTTCTTCCACGATTGGAGACATCATTTTACATGGGCCGCACCAGTCTGCCCAGAAATCCAAAAGTACCGGTTTATCTGATTTTAATACTTCTTCTTCAAAATTGTCATTTGTAATCTTTACTACCATTTCGTTATCCTCCTTTACTTTTATAGAAAAGCTTCTATTTTTCTTCTTTTAAGTATGTCACTTCTTAATTTCATTTATACCTGCAGGACCTGTCACAAGCAGTTCCATGCGGATGTTTACCCACTTAGTTTTTACCGAATTCCGATAATACCAGACCATCATTTCGGTCAAGGGTCATGCCAACGCTCCATGCATTGACAAATAACAGCAGCGGATTGCCCTTAAGGTCACGGATTTTCTTCATATCAGAAGTTCCCGTAAGCTTGTCCATATCAATATCTTTATTTTCTATCCAGCGGATATGCTCATATGGAAGCTTCTCTAAGCGGATTTCCACATTGTATTCATTTTCCAGACGGTATTTTAATACATCAAACTGCAGTACACCTACTACACCTACGATAATTTCTTCCATACCACCCTGATATTCCTGGAAAATCTGAATCGCACCTTCCTGCGCAATCTGCATGACACCTTTGACAAACTGTTTTCGTTTCATGGTGTCCACCTGACGTACCCTTGCAAAATGCTCCGGTGCAAAAGTCGGGATTCCCTCGAATGCGAAATTGTCCTTTGCTGTGGTTAAGGTGTCACCAATAGAAAAGATACCCGGGTCAAAAACGCCGATAATATCTCCGGCATATGCCTCTTCTATAATCTTTCTCTCCTGCGCCATCAACTGCTGCGGCTGGGAAAGACGGATTGCTTTTCCGCCCTGAATATGTTTTACTTCCATGCCGGCTTCAAACTTTCCGGAACAGATTCGCATAAATGCAATACGGTCACGATGATTCTTATTCATATTTGCCTGAATCTTAAAGACAAAAGCAGAGAAATCGGAACCAAACGGATCAATCAGCCCCTTGTCCGAATTTCTCGGAAGCGGTGATGTAGTCATGGAAAGGAAATGCTTTAAGAAAGTCTCTACACCAAAGTTCGTTAAAGCAGAACCAAAGAATACCGGTGACAGTTCTCCCTTGGATACCAGATCCATATCAAATTCTGCACTTGCACCATCTAACAATTCAATTTCTTCATCTAATTTATCCCGATACTCCTGTCCGATTTCTGCTGCCAGTGCCGGATCATCAATATCAAAATCCTTTTCTTCGCCTTCCTTGGTTCCCTTCAAGGTATCAGAAAACAGCATGACTTTTTTCGTATTCCGGTCATAAACTCCTTTAAAATTCTTTCCGGAGCCAATCGGCCAGTTAATCGGGCAGGTAGCAATGCCAAGCTCTTTTTCGATTTCATCCAATAAATCAAAGGTGTCATTGGCATCACGGTCCATTTTATTGATAAATGTAAAAATCGGAATATGACGCATTACACAGACTTTAAACAGTTTTCTGGTCTGTGCCTCTACACCTTTTGAACCATCGATTACCATAACTGCAGAATCGGCAGCCATCAGGGTACGGTAGGTATCTTCCGAGAAGTCCTGATGTCCCGGTGTATCCAGAATATTGATGCAATATCCGCCATAATTAAACTGCAATACCGAAGAAGTAACAGAAATACCTCTCTCCTTCTCTATTTCCATCCAGTCGGAAACCGCATGTCTTGCAGTCGCTTTTCCTTTTACAGAACCAGCCAGGTTAATGGCTCCTCCATACAGAAGAAATTTCTCTGTCAGGGTTGTCTTACCGGCATCCGGATGGGAAATAATTGCAAATGTTCTTCGTTTCTCTATCTCTTTTCTCAAATCAGCCAAAATGGGACCTCCTATAATTCCAGCGGCTCACCCGCACATTTTTGCTTTATGTCGAAGTAAGATAATATGGTTGCAGCAATGTCTGCAAAGCTGCCTCTTGTGCCATAGTTCTTACCCGGAGCAATATGTGCTCCATACATAAGAAGTGGTGTATATTCTCTGGAATGGTCTGTGGAAGGCGTACTCGGATCACATCCGTGGTCGGCTGTAATCATTAAAATATCATCCTCCCGTAACTTTGCCAAAAGCTCCGGCAGACGCTCGTCAAAGTGTGTCAGCGCTTTTGCATAACCATCTACATCATTCCTATGTCCGTACAACATATCATAGTCTACCAGATTCGTGAAACATAATCCAGTAAAATCTTTGTCCATATAGGCTAATGTTTTGTCAATTCCATCATCATTTCCGTTTGTTCGTACAAAATCTGTAATTCCACGCTCTGCAAAAATGTCTATGATTTTTCCAACGGACAATACTGTTTTCCCGCTTTCCGTCAACTGGTCTAACATGGTAACCGCCGGCGGCTCCAAGGAAAAATCATGTCTTCCTGCGGTACGGGTAAAGTTACCCGGTTTTCCGACAAACGGTCTTGCAATGACTCTTCCTACTCCATTTTTCCCGGTCAGCATCTTCCTTGCAATCTGGCAATCCCGGTACAGTTCTTCAATTGGTACCACTTCTTCATGGGCTGCCACCTGGAAAACAGAATCCGCAGATGTGTATACAATCAGTTTTCCGGTTTCCATATGCTCTTTTCCATAGTCCCGGATAACATCTGTACCGGAATATGGACGGTTGCAAAGTACGCCGCGTCCGGTTTTCTGTTCAAATTCTTCTATGATTTCCTGCGGAAATCCATTTGGAAATGTAGGCAGTGGATGATTGGATATCACGCCTGCAATCTCCCAGTGTCCGATGGTAGTATCTTTTCCTTTGGAAACCTCTGTCAGTCTGGCAAATGCACCTTTCGGATTTGCCTCCTTTTCTCCAATATGGACTCCGTCAATATTAAAATAACCCAGTGAGCGCATATTTGGCATTGAAAAATATGGACTTCTTGAGGCGGCAAGTAAGGTAGTGCTTCCTTCATCATGATAATCTGCCGCATCCGGCATTTCTCCGATTCCAACGCTGTCTAATACAATTAAAAATACTCTCTTCATAGGCATTCCCTCTCTTCTGATTGTTCTCTCAGGCTCTTTTTCTTATGCTTTTATTATACTAATTTCAGCCCCGTTTTCAAGTATCTAAGAGCGGGGCTGCTTCTTCTAATTTGCCTGTTCTGTTGCGTCTGTATTTTCAGTGGTTTCTGTTGCCGGATTCTCCTGTGCAGTATTTTTCTGAATCGGTGTAATAATAATATTTTCTGCCTCAATACCGGCTTTTCGCTTTACAATGTCCTCTACCTGGGCACGTTTGGCATCGGTTACTTCTCCCATATCAAGCACTACATCCGCTGTATCGTCGGTAATGCTGACAACTACATCCGTAAATCCTTTTGCCTCTAATAACATCTCGGCTGCATTTTCCCGTTCCGCAATATCCGTCATTGCCACCATCTGATTTAAGGCATCCTGCTTTGCAGCTTCATCAATATTTGTATTATTGATAATTTCCAACAAAGTCTCCTTATTTTTGGAGCGGACCTGTTCCCGGCTCAATTTCATTTCTGACGCATAGTCCACACTGCTGCTTGCCATGACAGCTTCACCCGGATTTTCAAGACTTTCTTCCACCACGCCGTCTGCCGCCGATACAGCTTCGGTACTGTTATCTTCCGTATCGGTAAAAATGTCTGCTTCCGCTAAGTCATCCTCTGCCGATATCTCATAGGATAAATCTGCCGTATCTGCAGAAGCCTCCATTGCCACCTTTTCATCTTTGCCATTCCTGTCGGTAAAACTTAAGTAACCAGCCACTGCTATCATCAATGCCAATGCGGTTATAATGAGTTGATTTTTCTTAAATACTTTCTTCATTTACTGTCCTCCAGTCCGCTCATTTTTACTATTTTTATTCTATGTGCTTCCACCTGAAATAATGCCAAAACTGCCTCGGAAATATTCTGTTTTACCTTCTGGTTATCACCACCGGATGCTACAATTAAAATTCCCTCCACCTTTGGAAGAAGTTCCTTTGAAACAAATGGCGTATTCCCGGCATCCGCTTCATCATATACCGTACTTTCCTGCAGCTGCTGTTCCTTCGTGCTTCTTACTCCGCCGGTGCTGTCACTTTCCTCTACGGAATTTGCAGAAGTATTTTTATCCTTTTCTACCACCTGCGTTCCGCTGTCCTGATAAGTAATCATCACCTTTACCTCACCGGCTCCGTCGATTTTTTCTAAAATAGCTTCTAATTTCTGTTCTATTTCATCTTTGGATGCCTCCATGGTATCGGTTTCCTTCGAAAGATTTTCTTTTGTTTCTTCTGCCTGTTTTTTCCCTTTGGTATCCGTAGGCAATGCGATAATCAGAATCAATATGCCAGCTAAGACTAAAATCAGCCAATCTGACCGTTTTAGCTTCTTTTCTTTTATCTTTTGCATAAAATCCTGCATTTTCATCATCTCACCTCTTCTATCTGAACCTGTGTCTTATCCACCAGATAATTTTCACATACAAATTTTTCTAATTCTGCATACTCCTGATTTGTCTGTTCCTTTTGTTCTTCTGTTTCTTTTACCTCAATTGCCGGTATCTCAATATCAGAAATCAAAACAGAGCTATTTTTTTCAATGTCATTCCCAGACTTTTCCATACCGATTGTAATATGTTCTATTTCATAAGCCTCATTTAACGTTACCTTACTGTATGCCACCGCATAGCCCTTCTGCCTTAACGTATCCTCTACCTGTCCACTGCAGGCTTCTTCATATTGCAAACGGTAATCTGCCGTCTCTGCACTGCTTATGGCATTTACTTTCTGTACATTTTCAAGCTTCTGAAAAAACTGTGCCTGCTCAATATTCTGTATCAGTGTATCCTCATCCACCACCTTCGAAGCAATGGGTGCCATTACTGCCAGCAGAATCAGAATCCGAAGAAAGAAATGCACATATTTTTCATAGGTTTTATTCTGCACCAGATACAGCAGCACATGCCCAATCAAAAAAAGAATCAGAATTCCCTTCATCCAGTTTAAAATTGCATCCATTTTATCTTTCTCCTTCTTTCTCTTCTTATTCCATTTCTTCTCTCTATCCCATCAGAAACCCGGATATGGCAGTAATCATAGCAATCGTAACCAGAAAAAGTACCAGCGAAGTAAGCAAAATCCTTGTAAGCAGCCGGCAGCCCAGACAAATCCCATTCATGCTTCCTGCAATCCGTTTGTCCGATACCGGTTCGGTTACTGCCGCAGTCACTTTATACATAAGACTCAGCAAAAACATTTTGCATAAAGGAAGCATCACCAGTAAAAGCAGAATCAATACTCCTGCGGTTCCGACGCTGTTTTTAATGACCATTCCCGCTCCAAGCATCAGCTCACTGACTGCTCCGGTAATATTTCCCATTCCCGGTATCATTCCAAGTGTCTTTGTGACGGTACTCATTTTAAAGTGGTCAATGACCGGAACCACCATGGTCTGTACCACATTCAGTCCAATGGTTGCTGCAATCGCGCATTTTAGACACCAGCGGATAATTTCTTCCATCAGTTCACACATTCTGCTAAAACGCTCTCCTTCTATCATATAATTCATAAATTCCATCATGATAAATAGTTTCGTCATTGGTACCAGGCAGGCAAGCATTCCCCACTGAACAATATAAACCACGATAAAAGCAATCTGGTAAAATCCTGCCGCTGTAAAATTTGCCATGGAAAATGCCAATGACATGCCAAATACCGGAATCAGCATATTCATAAAATCTACAATCTGATTCATTGCCGTTACCACAATGTCACTCATCATCTGATAGGACTGCAGCAGCAAGGCTATCATTTCCATATAAATCAGGAAAAAGCAGACCTCTGATATATATGTATTATGAAAAATATCGGAGAAATTTTTAAGAAATGCGCAACTGATTGCCAGTAAAAGAACGGTTACCAGTATTGCCTTATTATCCTGCAATTCTCCCCACAGAATCCTTCCCACTGCCTGCGTCAGCTTTTGTCCGTCACAGAAAAAGTTTCCGGTTGCAAGCTCTTTGATCAGTTCATAGAAACTAATCTCTTTTGTCGCATCCTGTTCCTTTAAATACTGCTCAATCTCTGATAAATCCAGCTGTTTCATAAAATCATCGGTATAATCCTTATCCGTCTCTGCCCCGCTGTCATCCGATTCCGCCGATACCGAAGAAGCATTTACAAGTCCTCCCGGTATGAGCCAGAGCATGAAAAATAAAGTGAAACATCCTGCCGCTCTTACAAGCATCTTAAACGCATTTTTTAATGGTTGTCTCTTCATAAAAAAGCCCCTAACGTTTCAATAAATCCCATCAGCACCGGCATACTGATTAAAAGAATCGACAGCTTGGCAAAGATTTCAATTTGTCCGGCAATTGCCTGATACCCGGATTCTCTGCATATATCTGTTGCAAATTCTGCTACATAAGTAATTCCAATCATTTTTAAAATCATGGCAAGATACCTTCCATCCACAGGAAGCAGCTCCACTACACTATTGATGTAAGACAATACAAGTTCCAATTTTCCTATCAGAAAGATAAAGATACAAATGCATGCCACAATGCTGATTAAAATGCTGTATTCGCTTTTGTAATTTTTGATAAAAAGCGCAAGGAAAACCGCAGTGATTCCGAGTAATCCAACCTGAATAATATCCATATTTCTCCTCTACAACGAAAACAGTGACTTCATCGTCTCAAACAAATCATATATGTACGGAACAATCCAGAACAGCACAATCAAAAGTCCTGCCAGACTGGTTAAAAATGCATGTTCTTCCCGCCCACTGTGCTTCAGCACCTGGCTGATTACCGTCACCAAAATACCGACTGCCGCAATTTTAAATATCAGGTTTACGCTCATCTTCTCCTCCATTAAACCAGAATCAGCACCAGAAATATTCCTGCGGTAGCACACAGGTACATGCTGACTTTTATCCTCTCTCGCATCTCTGTCTGTTCCCTTTGAATCAAAATATTGATTCTCTCTATCAGTAGCTCTGCCTCTTTTTCAAACATTCCTCCGCTTCCCTGTTCCAAAAGTCTCCCGCACTCTAAAAACAGCTGTCCTTCCTCTTTCGTAAATATTTCCCGGTTCTCCCAGGACTTCCATGCCTCCTTCCAGCAGCTTTTCGGGCTGCTGTTTTCATACTGCATCAGCTCCTTATGAACCTGCACAAAAAAGGACTGAAAGGCTTCCGGTGCATGATGCCCCAATTCAGTAATAATATCCGGCAACGGCTTCTTTAAGCTTTGCATATCTCCCTGTATTTTGAGCATACATTCCCGCCAGTCTAAAAGTCCTTCATAATGCTTCTTTATCTGCCGCATTCTGTCATACCCAATTCCAACTGTTCCAAAAAGAATCAGCACTGCTCCTATCAATCGGACCATATTTTTTCCCATGCCCCATCATAAATCATAAAATGTCTTTCTCCCCTCTCATCCTTTTTTAAGATGACATACCGCTCAAAAATCTTTTGTTCCACCCATTTTCTAAGCTGTTCCTTTTGTTGTAATTCCAACATATCAGCTGCATGAATGGTTCCAAGAATACTGCATCCACAATGCAATACTTCATCCACTGCCTGAAAATCTTCCATGGAACCAAGTTCATCCACTGCGATTACATCCGGCGACATGGACCGAAGAAGCATCCGCATTCCCACCGCCTTTTTACACCGGTCTATCACATCTGTCCGCATGCCAAGATTATTCTGCGGAATCCCATGGTAGCAGGCTGCTATCTCAGAACGCTCATCTACCACCCCCACCTTAAAATGTATTCTGCTTGTCTCATCTCCGGAAATCAGACGAATACAGTCCCGGAGCAGTGTAGTCTTTCCAATCCCAACAGAAGATACGAAAAGCGTATTCCTCACGCTCTGTTTCGTTCGGATAAAGGGAAGAATATCCTTTGCACATCCAATCTGCTGATGTGCAATTCTTATATTCAATGCTCCGACATAAGCAAGCTGCTCCACCTTTTCTCCCTCCATCCGGACCTGTCCGGTTACCCCTACTCTATGTCCCCCTTCTAAGGTCAGAAATCCGCTTTTTAATTCTTCCTCATAAGCATAAATGGAATATCTGCTTAAAAAGGTCAGCATCGCCTGCATATCACTTTCCTTTATGTAATAACTCCCTTCTGCCTCCGTACTTAATCTGCCGCTTAGCTTATCTAAAAAATATTCCCTTCTTCCATCCCATAGAAGCATCGGCTGGTTTATGCGGATGCGTATTTCCTCTGTTTCCTTT
>JBNMJI010000028.1:0-13292 GCA_050873725.1 Roseburia sp. | reverse complement strand
TACTTACACCGTAACCATTAATGGTGAGGAAAAAGAAGCCAATGACCCATATGCAAGAACCACCGGTGTCAATGGAAAACGTGCCATGGTAATTGATTTGGAATCTACCAACCCGGAAGGATGGGACAGCGACAGCAACCCACATGCCGGAGAAGGCATCAATGATGCAATTATTTATGAAATGCATATCCGTGACGTTTCTTCAGATTCCAGTTCCGGAATTGAAAATGTTGGAAAATATTTAGGACTGACAGAGACCGGAACCACAACCGAAAATGGTGTTCCGACCGGACTTGACCATATCAAAGATTTGGGAATTACACATTTACATTTACTTCCATTCTATGATTATGGTTCCGTAGATGAAACAAAGCTGGATACACCGCAGTTTAACTGGGGCTATGATCCGGTCAACTATAACGTACCGGAAGGTTCTTATTCCACAGACCCATACCACGGAGAAGTTCGTGTGAAAGAAGCCAAGGAAATGGTAAAGACTTTACATGATAATGATATCAGTGTCGTTATGGACGTGGTTTACAACCATGTATACAATGCCGGCGAATTCTGTTTTAACGTAATTGTGCCGGAGTATTTCTCAAGAGTAAACGACAATGGAACGTATTCTAATGGTTCCGGTTGTGGAAATGATACAGCATCCGAGCGTTCCATGGTGAAGAAATATATTGTGGACTCTGTAAAATACTGGGCAGATGAATATCATATCGATGGATTCCGTTTTGACCTGGTAGGACTTTTAGATACCGAGACCATGAATGAAGTAATCGAAGAAGTACACAAAGACCACCCGGATGTAATCTTCTACGGAGAAGGATGGTCCATGCAGACAAGCCTTACCAAAGAAGGCTATTCCATGACAACACAGACCAATTCCACAGAAGTGCCTGAAATGGCATTCTTCAGTGATACTTTAAGAGACCTGTTAAAAGGAAATGTATTCTCATCTACAGAAAAAGGTTTTGTATCCGGAGCAAATGGCAAAGAGAAAACCCTGCAGAAATGCTTTATGGGATTATCACCGGAATGGTGTACCACACCTTCCCAGTCCATTAACTATGCATCCTGTCACGATAATCTTTCCCTGATGGATCGTATTACCCGTTCCACACCGGACGCTTCCGTAGAGGAGCGAATCCGTATGAACAATCTTGCGGCGGCTGTTTATATGACTGCAGAAGGTGTTCCGTTTATGCAGGCAGGAGAAGAATTCTTAAGAAGCAAAGTAAAAGCAGATGGTGGCTTTGATGAAAACAGCTATGCTTCGCCGGATTCTGTAAACAGCTTAAAATGGAGCAATCTGGAAGATGAACAGTATCAGAATGTTTACCAGTATTATAAAGGACTGATTGCATTCCGTAAGGCGCATCCGGTACTTCGTCTTGACAATGCAGAAGATGTAAAAGCACATGTGACTCCGGTAGAAGATTTAGATGATAATGTAGTAGCATTTGAAATTACCGGCGGTGTTGACGGAGAGACAGCAGATGGAATGTATGTGATCTTCAATGCCAACAATGAGAATAAAGAAGTAACTCTTCCGGAAGGAAACTGGAATGTATGCGTCAATGACACAGTAGCAGGAACAGATACTATTGAAACAATTTCCGGAAAAGCAGAAGTAGCACCGATTTCCGCGCTGATTTTAGTAAAAGGTGATGGAAACGGCAGCACAACCGTGGCACCTACCGGAACAGCACCGGCATGGATGGCATATGTATTTACACTTCTGGTTGCCGCTGTGATTACTGCATGTTCTGTTTTGACACAGAAAAAGGCAGGAAAAGCCGGCAGAAAGTAGACAATTGGGAAATAAAATCTTGCATTTTAAGAAAATAGTGCTATAATAAAACAGTACATGATGATTTAGACTTTGAGAGTGGGCGTTGCGTCCACTCTCAATTCATGTTTAGAACAAAATTTAAGCAGATGGAAAGGTGGTTACATGTCCAGAAAAGAAATTTATGAACAGAAGACAGAAAGCTTTATTCAGCCAATCGTTGATAAGTATCATTTTGAACTGGTAGACGTGGAATATGTCAAGGAAGGTTCTGACTGGTATTTACGGGCTTACATTGATAAGGAAGGCGGAATTACCGTCAATGACTGTGAGATGGTAGCCCGGGAAATGAATGAGATTCTGGATCGGGAAGATTATGTGGAAGACTCTTATATTTTTGAGGTGAGTTCACCGGGACTTGGAAGACCGTTGAAGAAAGAAAAGGACTATGTCCGTTCTATGGGAAAAGAAGTAGAGATACGTCTGTATCGTGCCATAGACCATGAAAAGGAATTTTGTGGAGTCTTAAGTGCATATGATGAGAATACCGTAACAATCGAAGGCGAATCTTATGGACAGAAGGTATTTGATAAGAAGGACATTGCATTAATCCGTCTTGCCATCGATTTTTAACCATTAACATAGCATACAACTTAGAAAATAAGTATATAGGAGGATAAAGAAATGAATAACGAGTTGTTGGAAGCATTGACAATACTGGAACAGGAAAAAAATATCAGCAAAGAGACTTTACTTGAGGCAATTGAGAATTCTCTGCTGACCGCATGCAAAAACCATTTTGGAAAGGCAGATAATATTAAAGTAAATATTGACCCGGAAACATGCGAGTTCCATGTTCTTGCTGAGAAGACAGTAGTAGAAAAAGTAGAAGATGATGTAACAGAAATCAGCCTTGCAAATGCACGCATGATTGATTCTAATTACAATCTTGGTGACGTGGTAAATGTAGAAGTAAAATCCAAGGAATTCGGACGTATTGCAACACAGAATGCAAAGAACGTAATTTTACAGAAAATCCGTGAGGAAGAAAGAAAAGCAATTTACAGCGAATATTACAGCATGGAAAAAGATGTTGTAACCGGAATCGTGCAGAGATATGTTGGTAAAAATATTTCCATTAATCTTGGTAAAGCAGATGCCATTCTTACTGAAAATGAGCAGGTAAAGGGTGAGGTATTCAAACCGACCGAGCGTATCAAGGTATATATCCTGGAAGTAAAATCAACACCAAAGGGACCAAAGATTATGGTTTCAAGAACCCATCCGGAATTAGTAAAACGTCTGTTTGAAGCAGAAGTTACAGAAGTAAAAGATGGTATTGTAGAGATTAAGAGCATTGCCCGTGAAGCCGGCAGCAGAACTAAGATTGCTGTTTATTCCAATGACCCTGATGTAGATCCGGTAGGAGCATGTGTAGGTATGAACGGAGCCAGAGTAAATGCTATCGTAAGCGAATTACGTGGTGAGAAAATCGATATCATTAACTGGAATGAGAATCCTGCTATGTTAATCGAGAATGCATTAAGCCCTGCAAAAGTTATTTCTGTAATCGCAGATGGCGAAGAGAAGAGCGCAAAGGTTGTTGTTCCGGATTATCAGTTATCCCTTGCTATCGGTAAAGAGGGACAGAATGCAAGACTTGCTGCAAGACTGACCGGATTCAAGATTGATATCAAGAGTGAGACACAGGCAAGAGAGTCCGGAGAATTCATGGATTATGAAAATGATTACGAGGACTATGATGAGGAGTACGAAGAGGGTTATGAGGAAGGTTATGAAGAAGAAAACGCAGGAGATGGTGAGTTCATAGATGGCAACGAATAAGAAGATTCCTATGCGGAAATGTGTAGGATGCCAGGAAATGAAAAGCAAGAAAGAACTGATTCGGATTATTCATACGCCGGAAGATGAACTTGTAGTGGACTCCACTAGAAGGAAGAATGGAAGAGGCGCATATATCTGTCCGAATATGGATTGCTTTTTGGCAGCAAAAAAGACAAAGGGTTTGGAAAGATCTTTGAAAATGGCGATTCCGGAAGAAATATATGAGGAGTTGCAAAAGGAGATGCAGAATATTGAAACAAGATAAGGTGTTATCCATGCTTGGACTTTCTGCTAAGGCAGGAAATGTTGCAAGCGGAGAATTTTCAACAGAGAAAGCAGTAAAAGAAGGAAAGGCTCATCTGGTCATTGTTGCAGGAGATGCTTCAGACAATACGAAGAAACATTTCCGCGATATGTGCAGTTTTTATGAAGTGCCATTTTATGCTTATGCTGATAAGGAGAGTCTCGGGCATCATATTGGAAAAGAATTTCGGGCATCATTGGCAGTTACCAACGAAGGCCTTGCCAAAGCCGTCATAAAGCAATTGAAACTGTTAACAACTGAATAACGGAGGTAGTTATATATGTCAAAACTCAGAGTATATGAACTCGCAAAAGAATTAAATATAAAGCCGCAGGGTGTTTTGGATTCCTTAAAAGGAACCCAGTATGAGGTAAAGACATCCAGTAATAGTATAGATGAAGATGCACAGAAGCTGGTACGTTCCAAAGTAAACGGAGCAGCAAAACCGGCAGTAAAGCCAGCAGCAGAGACAAAGCCGGCAGGCGAAGCAAAAGCTGCAACAGAAGCAAAGCCGGCAGGTGAAACAAAAGCTGCAGGCGAGGCAAAATCAGCAGAAGCACCGGCTCGTCCGAAGAAAAAAGCAAGTATTTCTGCCGTATTTAACCCACAGAACAGCAAGACCAATCCGGGAAGCAGACGTCAGGCTTATCACACCAATGCCAAGACCGGAGAAGCAAGAAGACCGGCACCGGCTGCAAGACCAGCTCAGCCTGCAAAACCGGCAGCACCAAAGGTTGCAGAAGTTAAGCCGGCAGAGGTAAAAGCAACAGAAGTTAAGGCTGCAGAAGTAAAACCAGCAGAGGTAAAACCAGCAGAAACAAAAGCTGCAGAAGTAAAGACTACGGAAACAAAAACTGTTCAGGAGAAACCGGTAGTGAAAACAGAAGAAAAGAAGACGGAGACAAGAAACTTTAACAATAACCGTTCCCAGGGAGACAGACCATACAATAATAACCGCCCACAGGGAGACAGACCGTACAATAACAATCGTTCCCAGGGAGACAGACCATACAATAATAACCGTCAGCAGGGAGACAGACCGTACAATAACAACCGTTCCCAGGGAGACAGACCGTACAATAATCGTCAGCAGGGCGATAGACCGTACAACAACCGTCAGCAGGGAGACAGACCGTACAACAACCGTCAGCAGGGAGACAGACCATACAATAACAACCGTCCACAGGGAGACAGACCATACAATAATAATCGTCCGCAGGGAGACAGAAATGGAAGAGGTGGAAGAAATGGTGGAAGATTCGATCAGGAATTAAACCGTTTCAATAAAGAAGCAATCCAGGCAGGACCGGACGATTTAAGAAAAGAAAGCCGTGAAAATCGTGACCGTGACAATACCCGTAAGAAACAGGTACAGGAGCACGATAAGTTAGGAAGCAAGAAACAGGAAAGATATGTAAATCTTGAAAAGAACGGCGGCAAGAAGAAACGTCCTGCACAGCCGAAGCCAAAGGAAGAAGATACCATCCGCAGCGTATCCCTGCCGGAGCGTATGACCATTAAGGAACTGGCAGAGAAGATGAAGGTTCAGGCTTCCGAAATCATCAAGAAACTTTTTATGAAAGGTCAGATGGTTACTGTAAACCAGGAAATCGACTACGACAGCGCAGAAGAAATTGCACTGGAATTCAACTGTATTGCAGAACCGGAAGAAAAGGTAGATGTAATTGCAGAACTCTTAAAAGAGGATGAAGAAAGAGAAGAAGATTTAGTTCCAAGACCACCTGTTGTCTGTGTAATGGGTCACGTTGACCATGGTAAAACATCCCTTCTGGATGCAATCCGTAATACACATGTTACAGACCGCGAGGCTGGTGGTATCACACAGCATATCGGAGCATATGTCGTAAGTATCAACGGACAGAAGATTACCTTCTTAGATACACCGGGACATGAAGCATTTACTGCAATGCGTCTGCGTGGAGCAAAATCTACCGATATTGCAATTCTTGTTGTTGCAGCAGATGATGGTGTAATGCCGCAGACAGTAGAAGCAATTAACCATGCAAAAGCAGCCGGAATTGAAATCGTAGTAGCAATCAATAAGATTGATAAGCCAAATGCCAATATTGACCGTGTAAAACAGGAATTATCCGAATACGAACTGATTCCGGAGGACTGGGGCGGAAGCACCATCTTTGTACCGGTATCTGCTCATACCCATGAAGGTATTGACCAGTTATTGGAAATGTTATTATTAACAGCAGAAGTCAGTGAGTTAAAAGCAAATCCAAAACGTAAAGCCCGTGGTGTTATTATTGAGGCACAGCTGGATAAAGGAAGAGGAGCTGTTGCAACCGTTCTGGTACAGAAAGGAACCCTTACAGTTGGTGAGCCGATTGCCTGTGGTAGTGCATATGGTAAAGTACGTGCCATGATTGATGATAAGGGAAGAAGAGTAAAAGAAGCCGGACCATCTATGCCGGTAGAGATTTTAGGACTTTCCAGTGTACCGGATGCCGGAGAAACATTCGTAGCATGCGACAGTGAAAAAGATGCAAGAAACTTTGCAGAGACATATATTTCCGAAGGAAAGGCAAAACTATTAGAGGAGACCCGTTCCAGAATGTCTTTAGACGACCTGTTCTCACAGATTCAGTCCGGAGATGTAAAAGAGCTGGATATCATCGTCAAAGCAGACGTTCAGGGTTCTGTAGAAGCAGTAAAACAGAGTCTTGTAAAACTTTCCAACGACGAAGTTGTGGTTAAGATTATCCATGGTGGTGTTGGTGCAATCAACGAATCTGATGTAACTTTAGCATCTGCATCTAACGCAATCATCATCGGATTTAACGTAAGACCAGACCCTACAGCAAAAGTTACCGCTGAAAACGAAGGCGTAGATATCCGTCTCTATAAAGTTATCTACAATGCAATCGAAGATGTAGAAGCTGCTATGAAGGGAATGTTAGATCCTGTATACGAAGAAAAAGTAATCGGTCATGCAGAAGTCCGTCAGATCTTCAAGGCATCCGGTGTTGGTAACATTGCAGGTTCTTATGTATTAGATGGTAACTTCGAGCGTGGATGTAAAGTTCGTATTACCCGTGAAGGAACACAGATATTTGAAGGAAATCTTGCTTCCCTGAAACGTTTCAAGGATGATGTGAAGGAAGTAAAAGCCGGATATGAATGTGGTCTTGTATTCGAAGGATTTAATGACATTGCAGAACTGGATCAGGTAGAGGCATATAAGATGGTAGAGGTTGCCAGATAATCTGATAGAAAGACAGGAAAATTATGCAAAAAAATAGTATGAAAAATATGCGGATAAATGGAGAAGTTCAAAGAGAACTCTCCAACATTATCCGAAGTGAAGTAAAAGACCCGCGTATTGCGCCGATGACCAGTGTGGTTGCCGTAGAAGTGGCACCGGATTTAAAAACCTGTAAGGCGTATATCAGTGTATTCGGAGATGAAGAAGCTCAGAATAACACCATCAAAGGTCTTAACAGTGCAGAGGGGTATATTCGTCATGCCCTTGCAAAAAGTATCAATTTAAGAAATACTCCGGAGAGTCGATTTATACTGGATCAGTCCATTGAGTATGGTGTAAACATGTCAAAGAAAATTGATGAGGTAATTGGACAGGAAGAATCCTAAGCCTCATCTTAAGAGAAAGAGAGCAGGTGTTGCCAATGAAATTAGAAGAACAGCTTTATGATGTGAAGCGTGTAGCAATAGCCGGTCATGTAAAACCCGACGGAGACTGCGTAGGTTCCACGTTAGCAGTGTATAACTATATCAGAAAATATCATCCGGAAATGGAAGTGGAACTTCATCTGGAACCGATTCCAAACATTTTCAAATTCCTTGCAAATGCAGATAAAATCGACAGCTCTTATGAAGAAAGAGAGCCATATGATTTATTTATCGCATTGGACTGTGGAGATGAGAAACGTCTGGGAAATGCCATGAAATATTTTCATGCAGCAAAACGTACCCTCTGTGTTGACCATCATATCAGTAATCAGAGCTTTGCGGATGCCAACTACATTTTCCCGGATGCAAGTTCAACCTGTGAGCTTGTTTATGAACTCTTAGAGGAAGAGAAGATTACAAAGGAAATTGCAGAATGTATCTATGTGGGAATTGTGCATGATACCGGTGTGTTCCAGTATTCCTGTACTTCCGCAAAGACCATGAACATTGCCGGCAAGCTGATGGAAATGGGAATTGATTTCAGCCGTATCGTGGATAAGACTTATTATGAGAAAACCTATGAGCAGAACCGGATTTTGGGTCAGGCATTGGTTGACAGCCAGCTCTTTTTGGATGGAAAATGCATTGCATCTGTCGTAACCAAAGAAGAAATGGAAAAGTACCAGGTTCTTCCGAAACATTTAGAAGGAATCGTACAGCAGCTTCGTTCTACCAAAGATGTGGAAGCAGCAATCTTTCTTTATGAAAATGAGGATGGCAGCTTTAAAGCAAGCATGCGTTCCAGCGGAAACGTAGATGTGGCAGCCATCATGATGTCCTATGGTGGAGGCGGTCACGTACGGGCAGCCGGAGCAACCATAGAAGGCAATGCAGAAGAGATTCTTGAAGGAATCGTAAAGGATGTTGAAAAACAGCTTTTGAAATAGACAGGATAACGTATGGACGGAATTATTAATGTAAGAAAAGAAAAAGGATTTACGTCCTTTGACGTAGTTGCAAAACTGCGTGGAATTTTAAAAATGAAAAAGATTGGACATACAGGTACGCTTGATCCGGATGCGGAGGGCGTACTTCCTGTATGTATAGGAAAAGCAACCAGAGTCTGTGACCTTTTAACCGATAAGGACAAGGTGTATGAAGCAGTCATGCTTTTGGGAAAAGAAACGGATACCCAGGATATGACCGGAACTGTATTAAAGGAATCAGAGGTAAAATCTTCCATAGAAGAAGTACAGCAGTGTATTGAAAGCTTTGTGGGAGAATATGCACAGATTCCACCGATGTATTCTGCACTGAAGGTCAATGGAAAGAAGTTATGTGACCTGGCAAGGGAAGGCGTGGAAGTAGAGCGCAAGGCGAGACAGGTTCAGATATTTGATATCACAATAGTATCCATAGAATTGCCGAGAGTGACCATGCGGGTGCATTGCTCCAAGGGAACCTATATCCGGACGCTGTGCCATGACATCGGAGAAAAATTAGGCTGTGGAGCCTGCATGGAACATCTGGTACGGACAAGAGTTGCGGATTTTCAGATTGAAGATGCCAAAACGCTGCAGGAAATTGAGACAATGATGAAAAGTGGTCAGATAGAAGAGATTCTTTATCCCATTGATACGGTATTTAAAAATCTGCCACAGATTCACAGCCGTAAAGAAAGTACTGCACTTTTATATAATGGAAATAAGCTGCCGCTGCCTGTGATTGCAGAGACAGAGACGATAGAGGATACACTTGCTTCTTTTTATAAAGAAGAGGACTGTAAGAAAGTCAGAGTGTATGATGATGCCAATCATTTTGTTGGAATATATGAATACCGCACAGCGGGCAGGCTGTTTAAGCCGGTAAAACTTTTCTTTACACAGCAATAAGGACGAAAAAGACATTAAAGCAGGGATAAAAGATGAAGTATATACATGGAACAACAGAATTTCATATTGAAGAAGAATGTGTGCTTTCTCTTGGTAAATTTGACGGTCTGCACAGAGGGCATGAGACTTTGTTAGAGCATATGATGGAGCAGAAAAATAAAGGCTGCTCCACTGTATTATTTACCTTTGCCATTCCGCCGAGACCGGGCAGGATAAATGAAGTCCAGAAGGTGCTTACAACAAATGAAGAGAAAGTTGCAATCTGTGAAGAACAGGGCATTGACTATCTCATTGAATATCCTTTTACCAAAGAAGTCATGACCATGGAACCGGAAGCATTTATTGAAATGCTGGCTTCTTCCATGAAAATCCGTGGCATTGTGGTTGGAACAGATTTTCATTTCGGACATAACCGCCGTGGGGACTATCATCTGCTGGAAGCATATGCGAAGAAGCTGCATTATGAACTTCAGGTGGTGGACAAGGTTCAGTATGAGAACCGGGATATCAGCAGTACCTTTATCCGGGAAGAAGTAGAAAAGGGCAATATGGAAAAAGTAAAATACCTTCTTGGCTATGATTATTTTGTGGAAGGTGTTGTAATACATGGCAGAGAAATGGGCGCAAAGGTACTGGGAATCCCGACCATAAATATCATACCGCCGGAAAATAAACTGCTTCCGCCGTTTGGCGTCTATGTCTGTGATGTTGTAGTAGGGGAGAATACCTATCATGGAATTGCAGACGTGGGATGCAAGCCGACAATCGAAGGGGTCAATCCGGTGGCAGTAGAAACCAATATTTTTGATTTTAATGAGGATCTCTATGGAAAGAAAGTGCGTGTCTGCTTCCGGAGCAGAGAGCGCAGTGAAATGAAGTTTGAATCCTTAGAGGCTTTAAAACAACAGCTCGAACAGGATATTGCCTATGGCAGATATTATGTACAGCAACATTAAAATTACGGATTTCGTAAAGTTTCGGACAATTGTTACATAATTGTTACATATTTATGTTGACATTATGAAATCACGTTGCTATAATCTTAAAATATGGAGAAGCATATTGATTCAAACAGATGTGGAAATGCGGGGTGCATTTTACATCGTTACAATGTCAGGAGGCATATTTTCATGAAGAACAATAGAAAGTGGAAGACAACAGCATTTATTCTTACTTGTGGACTTACGGTAGCGCTTGAGGGTGGAGCAGCTGCACAGACATCAGCAGGTTCCGGTTTAAATGCGGGAATATTTGCTGCAATGGATTCCTATTATAATACAGATATCGTTGTATCAGCAACAGATGCAGTTACAACGATGGAAGGACAGTCTGAGGATGTTGCAGCAACCGACACAGCAGCTCCTGCAGATACAGCAGCAACAGATGCAACAATCTGTGGATATACCAATCTTGGTATTGCACAGGTTGACAGCAGTTTAAATGTAAGAGAACAGCCGGATACCAATTCTGATATCGTAGGAAAGATGCAGAGTGATGCCGGATGTGAAATCTTAGAGGATGACGGTGAATGGCTTAAGATTGAATCCGGTCAGGTAACCGGTTATGTAAAAGCAGAATATATCATTACCGGTGATGCTGCAGCAGCAAAAGCTCAGGAAGTAATGAAGACTATTGCGACTGTTACAACACAGACTTTAAATGTACGTGCTGAGATGAATACTGATTGTACCAAGCTGGCACTGATGCCGGAGGGAGAAGAATTAGAGGTTTTAAATCAGTATGATGGCTGGGTAGAAGTAGATTTAGACGGTGATGTAGGATATGCAAGCACCGATTATGTAGAGATTTCACAGCAGCTGCCAAAGGCACAGACCATGACAGAATTAAAATATGGCCAGGGTGTTTCAGATACCAGAGTATCTTTAGTTGCTTATGCAACACAGTTTGTCGGCAATCCATATGTATGGGGAGGCACCAGCCTTACCAGAGGAGCTGACTGTTCCGGATTCGTATTATCCGTATATGCAAATTATGGTGTATATCTGCCGCACTCATCCAGAGCACAGGCAGGATGCGGAACTAGAATCAATGCATCCGAAGCACAGCCGGGAGATTTGTTCTTCTACGGAAGCGGCAAAGGTATCAACCATGTGGCAATCTATATTGGAAATGGTCAGATTGTTCATGCAAGCTCACCTTCTACCGGAATCAAGATTTCCAATGCATATTACCGTTCACCGGTATGCGTTGTCCGTGTATTAGGAAACTAACAGAATTTTGTTTACAAATAGTAAGTTGTATGTTATAGTCATTAAGTATGATTTAGCCGATATTCGGTAGATGGACACTCCGACCTTTTACTGATTATCAGGCGATAAGAAAATATAAGGAGGAAACGTAAATGTTATCAAAAGAAAGAAAAGAAGCAATCATCGCAGAATATGGTAAAACTGCAGCAGACACAGGTTCACCAGAGGTACAGGTTGCACTTTTAACAGCCAGAATCAATGAGCTGAATGAGCACTTAAAAGTAAATCAGAAGGATCATCATTCCAGAAGAGGACTTTTAAAGATGGTTGGTCAGAGACGTCGTTTACTGGCTTACTTAAAGAAAGTTGATATTGAAAGATATCGTTCTTTAATCGAACGTTTAGGTTTAAGAAAGTAATTTCTTGTAAAAGGAAACCGTATAGAATAGAGCGGAGATGTCCGCTCTATTTTTCGGTTACCAAGTATCTGTAAGGAGCCGCAAGAGTCAAGGCCTTACAGTAAAGCAAAGTAAGAACGGCAGGAGGACGATTCCGAGACCACTGATTAGTGCAATTACAGATTGTATTAATCAGTAGTTTCGGTCGATACACCTCCGGATGGCTGCAAACAGCACCATTTCGGAACTTCTGCCATAATAAGCAGGAATATCCTGTATACAAAAAAGGAGAAATGATATGTACCAGAGTTATTCAATGGAACTTGCCGGAAGAACTCTTACGGTTGATATTAACCGTGTGGGTAAACAGGCAAATGGATGTGCATTCATGCACTACGGTGATACCACTGTATTATCTACTGCAACAGCATCTGAAAAACCAAGAGACGGAATTGACTTTTTCCCTCTTAGCGTAGAGTTCGAAGAGAAATCTTATGCAGTAGGAAAAATCCCTGGCGGATTTAATAAGAGAGAAGGAAAAGCATCTGAGAATGCAATTCTTACTTCCCGTGTAATTGACAGACCTATGCGTCCGTTATTCCCAAAGGATTATCGTAATGATGTAACATTAAACAACCTCGTTATGAGCGTTGACCCGGAATGCCGTCCGGAAATCGTAGCAATGCTTGGTTCTGCAATTGCAACCTGCATTTCTGACATTCCATTTGACGGACCATGTGCAATGACACAGGTCGGAATGAAAGATGGTGAATTTGTAATCAACCCATCCCAGGAAGTTTGGGACAATGGTGATTTACAGTTGACTGTTGCATCTACCAGAGAGAAAGTAATCATGATTGAAGCCGGAGCAAATGAGATTCCGGAAGATAAAATGATTGAAGCTATCTACATGGCACACGACATCAACCAGACTATCAATGATTTCATCATGAAACTGGTGAACGAAGTTGGTAAGCCAAACATGAATATACAAGCTGTGCAGTTCCGGAAGAAATGTTTGCAGCTATGCGTGAGATTGTTACACCGGATGAGATGGAAGTAGCAGTATTCTCTGATGACAAACAGACCAGAGAAGAAAACATCCGTAAAGTAACCGAGAAAATGGAAGAAGCATTTGCAGATAACGAAGAGTGGCTTCCATTAGTTGGTGAGGCTGTATATCAG
>JBNMJI010000027.1:0-13395 GCA_050873725.1 Roseburia sp. | reverse complement strand
CACCTATGGATTACTCAGGTCTATGACCAATTTTAGTCTAAAATTTATCGGCTGACAACCTGAAATTAATATAGAAAATGATTTACATTACTGATTTATCATGGTAGTATACTAAAGTGATAGAAAAAGAACTTAATAAAAGAAGTTGCAAAAAGAGGAGGAACTCTATTATGAAGAAGAAAATGTTGACTGTTTTACTGGCAGCCGCTATGACCGTTTCACTGGTTGGCTGTGGAAGTAAGGATGCAGATAAGAAAGATAATGTATCTGCTTTGAATACCGAGAGCACACAGAGCGATAATGGCTCAGACCGGAAACAGTTTGTTGTAGGATTCGACGCAGAATTCCCACCATATGGTTATATGGATGAGGATGGAGATTATACCGGATTTGACCTTGAACTGGCACAGGAAGTATGTGACCGTAACGGATGGGAACTGGTAAAGAAACCAATTAACTGGGATTCCAAAGATATGGAATTAGAGTCAGGTTCCATTGACTGTATCTGGAACGGATTTACCATGAATGGAAGAGAAGATGATTATACATTCTCTGATCCATATGTAGACAACAGTATCGTTGTAGTTGTTGCAAAAGATTCTGATATCAATAAATTATCAGATCTGGCAGGAAAAGTAGTAGACGTTCAGGCTGATTCTTCAGGACTTGCAGCATTACAGGGAGATGATGCAACAGATGAAAATAAAGAGCTGACAGCATCTTTTGCAGAGCTTCAGCAGGTAGCTGATTACAACACAGCATTTATGAACTTAGAGTCCGGTGCTGTAGATGCGGTAGTATTGGATATCGGAGTAGCAAAATACCAGATGTCATCCAGAGGAGATTCTTTCCGTATGTTAGATGAGCAGGTATCCAGTGAGCAGTATGCAATCGGATTTAAAAAGGGTAACACAGAGTTAAGAGATCAGGTTCAGAAGACCTTAGATGAGATGGTAAAAGATGGAACATTTACTACCATCGTAAATAACTACACAGATTATAATTTACCAGAAATGGTTTGCTTAGGAGAATAGATATGTCATTTATTGCTGTAGCACAGCAGCTGGGTTCCGGCATGCTGGCATCACTTTCTATATTTGTATTAACATTGGTATTTTCACTGCCGTTAGGACTTCTTGTGGCATTTGGAAGAAAGTCACGGGTTAAGCCGGTGCAGTGGCTTGTAAAATTATACATATCCATTATGCGTGGAACTCCGCTGATGCTTCAGCTTCTGGTGGTGTACTTCGGACCATATTATTTATTTGGTATCCGAATCTCCAAAGAGTATAGCTTTTATGCAACAATCATTGGTTTCTCCATTAACTATGCGGCATATTTCGCAGAGATTTACCGTGCAGGAATCGAGGGAATCCCGGTAGGACAGTATGAAGCAGCCAAGGTATTAGGCTACTCTAAGGCACAGACCTTCTGTAAGATTATTTTCCCACAGATGGTAAAACGTGTGGTGCCACCGGTAACCAATGAAGTTATTACACTGGTAAAAGATACTTCCATGGCATTTGTACTGGCTTATGCAGAAATGTTTACCATTGCAAAACAGATTGCTGCCCGTGTCAGCAGCATTATGCCGCTGTTCGTAGCAGGACTTTTCTACTACATCTTTAACTTTGTAGTGGCATTTATCATGGAACGAATTGAAAAGAAACTGAGTTATTATAAGTAAGGAGAGGAAAAGAATGAAGCTGTTAGAGATAAAGAACGTAAAGAAAAGCTTTGGGGCTGTAGATGTACTTCATGACATTTCACTCTCCGTAGAACAGGGCGAGGTTGTAGCAATTATCGGCCCTTCCGGTTCCGGTAAATCAACACTGCTGCGCTGTGCCACACTCCTTGAGACGATGGATGAAGGAGAACTGGTTTATCTTGGTGAGCATGCAGTTTCAACCGGCGCAGATGGCAAATCCCAGTATGCAGGAAATGCAGAATTGAAAAAGATTCAGGGATATTTCGGACTGGTATTTCAGAACTTCAATTTGTTCCCACACTATTCCGTACTGAAAAATCTGATGGATGCACCGGTACATGTGCAGAAACGGAATAAAGAAGAAGTAAGAAAAGAAGCAATGGAGCTTCTTGAAAAAATGGGATTATCCGATAAGGCAGACTGTTATCCATGCCAGCTTTCCGGCGGACAGCAGCAGAGGGTTGCCATTGCAAGAGCACTGGCGCTGCATCCACAGATTTTATTCTTTGATGAGCCGACCTCTGCATTGGACCCGGAGCTTACCGGAGAAATCTTAAAAGTAATCCGTCAGCTGGCAAGCGAGCATATGACCATGGTAATTGTAACCCATGAGATGGCATTTGCCAGAGACGTGGCTGACCGCGTCATTTTCATGGATGGCGGTTATATTATCGAACAGGGTGACCCGAAGGAAGTAATCGAGCATCCGAAGGAAGAGAGAACGAAACAGTTCTTGTCAAGATTTGCCCAGAATTAGGATTGGGTAAAACTGGGATTGCATTATTTATAAAGTCTGCTATAATTCGTCATAGGTGTTTGTTTAAACGACCAATAAATATGTATGAGAACAAGCATAGGAGAAGCTATGAAGATAATTATAGTGGGCTGTGGTAATGTAGGTGCAACACTTGCAGAACAGCTTAGCAAAGAAAAGCATGATATTACCGTAATTGATTCCAGACAGCAGGCAGTAGAGGCAGTAACCAATGTCTGTGATGTAATGGGAATTATTGGAAATGGTGCAAGTTTTAATGCACAGACAGACGCAGGAATTGCAGATGCAGACCTCATGATTGCAGTGACAGGTTCAGATGAGCTGAATCTTTTATGTTGTCTGATTGCAAAAAAAGCAGGAGGCTGCCATACCATCGCAAGAGTCAGCAATCCTGTATACAGCAGAGAAATAGGATTTATTAAAGAGGAATTAGGGTTGTCCATGATTATCAATCCACAGCTTGCAGCAGCACGCGAAATGGCGCGACTGCTGAAATTCCCTTCCGCACTCAAAGTGGATTCATTTGCCAAGAGCCGGGTGGAATTAGTCAACTACCGGATTGAGGAGGACAACCCTCTTTGTAATATGCAGCTTAAGGATATGGGAAGCAGACTGCATTGTGACGTACTGATTGCAGTGGTTGAACGTGGTGATGAAGTATTTATCCCGGATGGTAATTTTGAACTGAAAGCCAAGGATGAGATTTCCATTGTAGGAACACAGGCTAAGACTATTGAATTCTTTAAGAAGCTGGGCGTGCCGACTTCTTCTGCAAGAGATGCACTGATTGTCGGTGGTGGAAGAACTTCTGTTTATCTTGCCAAGCAGCTTTTGGAAATGGGAATCCGTGTCAAAATCGTAGAGCGTGACGAAGAGCGCTGCGAAGAATTAAATGAAATGGTTCCAAAGGCAATGATTATCTGTGGCGACGCAACGGACAAAGACCTTTTAATCGAAGAGGGATTGTTAGAGACGGAAGCTTTTGTGGCAACCACTAATTTTGATGAAGAGAATATTATGCTGGCATTGTTTGCAAAGAGCTTATCTTCTGCAAAACTGATTACAAAGGTGCATCGTATTTCTTATGATGACATTATCGACCAGTTGGATGTAGGAAGTATCATTTATCCAAAATTCATTACTTCCGAGAGCATTATCAAGTATGTACGTGCCATGAAAAACTCCATGGGAAGTAATATTGAGACATTGTACCGGTTGAATGACAACCGGGTAGAAGCACTGGAATTCTTAATTAAAGAGGGCTCTCCGGTAGTTGGAATTCCGTTGCAGGAGCTTCGGTTGAAACCAAAGATGCTGATAGGATGTATCACTCATAAAGGAAAAGTGACCATTCCAAAAGGACAGAGTGTAATTGAAGTGGGAGATACGGTAATTCTTGTTACCACAACGACAGGATTACATGATATCCGGGATGCATTAAGGTAGGAGGCTTGTCATGAATTATTCCATGATTCGATACATATTAAGCAGTGTTTTATGCTTCGAAGGAATCTTTCTTCTGCTTCCTGCAGCAACGGCAGGCATTTATCAGGAAAAAGAAGGATTCTTATATCTGATAACCGGACTGGTCTGTATTTTAATTGGCTTTTTAGGCAGAAGAAGAAAACCAAAGAGCAGTGTATTTTATTCAAAAGAAGGATTTGCGGCAGTTGCATTAAGCTGGATACTCCTCAGTCTGATTGGTGCATTGCCGATGTACTTAACCGGAGAATTTCCATCTTATATTGATGCGTTATTCGAGACAATTTCCGGATTTACCACAACGGGTTCGAGTATCTTAAGTGATGTAGAGGCACTTTCCCGCGGAACCGCCTTTTGGCGTTGCTTTACCCACTGGATTGGTGGTATGGGTGTGCTGGTATTTATTATGGCAGTGATGCCTCTTTCCGACAGCTCCAGCATGCACCTGATGCGCGCAGAAAGTCCGGGACCTTCTGTTGGAAAACTGGTGCCTAAGGTAAAGAGCACCGCAATGATTCTCTATGGGATTTATGTAGTATTTACAGTGACTGAGATTATTGCTTTGTTAATAGCAGGAATGCCGCTCTTTGATTCCATGACATTGACCTTTGGTACGGTAGGAACCGGTGGATTTGGATTATTAAACAGCAGTATTGCATCATACAGTACAGCAGTACAGATTATTATTACAGTATTTATGATTATCTGTTCCATTAATTTTACTGTATATTATATGTTTTTGATCAAGCGGCCAAAGGAAGCACTGATGTGCGAGGAAATGAGATATTATCTTTTGATTGTATTTGGCTCGGCACTGTTTATTGCATTTAATATCAAAGACAGCTTTGCTTCTTTTGGAAAAGCATTCCAGCAGGCAATCTTTCAGGTGGCATCCGTCATCAGTACCACAGGATTCGCAACGGCAGACTTTAACCTCTGGCCGGAATTTTCAAGAACGATTCTGGTGCTTTTAATGTTTGTCGGAGCCTGTGCCGGAAGTACCGGTGGTGGATTTAAGGTTTCCCGTCTGATTATTATGGTAAAATCTGTCCGCAATGAAATTATGTCTGTGACCCATCCGAGAAGTGTGCAGAAGGTGCATATGGATGGAAGAAGAATCCCGGATAATGTGGTAAAGACCGTGCTGTGTTATCTGGCAGGCTATGTGGTTATCTTTATTGTATCGGTACTTTTAATCAGTCTTGATAACTTTGATATGACAACGAACTTTACGGCAGTTATGGCAACCTTTAATAATATCGGACCGGGACTTAATGTGGTAGGACCGACCGGTAACTTTGGCGGGTTCAGTGTTTTATCCAAGCTGGTATTGATGTTTGACATGCTGGTTGGACGATTGGAATTATTCCCGATGTTAGTTATTTTTGCACCGGGATTGTGGCGGATTCACAGCCACCGTCATGTTGGCAAAGTTCAGTAAATCTTAATAAATAATAAGGAATCCCTCCTTTGTCTGTATGCTATAATAATTTGGAATAGCAGACAGGCAGGGAGGGATTTTTTATGAAGAACCGCATTCTTGTGGTGGATGATGAGAAGGAGATTGCGGACTTAGTAGAGATATATCTGGTAAGTGAGAAGTTCGACGTAATCAAGTGTTACGATGGAAATACAGCATTAAAGGCAATTGAGCATGAGAAGATTGATCTTGCAATTTTAGATATTATGCTGCCGGGGATTAGTGGACTGGAGCTGTGCCGCCGGATTCGAAGAAAAGAGAATTATCCGGTCATTATGTTAACCGCAAAGGATTCTGAAGTGGATAAGGTAACAGGACTTACCATAGGAGCAGATGATTATGTGACAAAGCCATTTCTTCCGTTGGAGCTGGTTGCAAGAGTAAAGGCGCAGTTACGCCGCTATGAGCGGTATGGAGCAAGAGCAGACCAGCCGGCAGGGAATATGTCTTTCGCTGGAAATATGACAGAGAATGCAATTGCAAATGGCTCATATGATGCAGCAAACGGAGCCTATGCATCAAATCATGCAAAAACGGAACCGGATGATACTATCATATGCCGTGGAATCTTGTTAAAGAAGCGTGCACACGAGTGCTATCTGGATGGAGATGAGATTTCGCTTACACCGACAGAATTTACGATTTTACAGGCACTGTGTGAGGCAAAAGGCAGAGTACTCAGTGCGGAAGAACTGTTTCATATTATCTGGAAAGATGAATATTACAGTAAGAGCAACAACACCATAACCGTTCACATCCGGCATTTACGGGAAAAACTCAAGGATACCGGAGAACGTCCAAAATACATTAAGACAGTATGGGGAGTGGGGGATAAGATTGAAGGATGACAATAATAAGAAAAAACTGGATTTTGCACCGGTAAGACGAAAAATATTTTCCCGGATTGTATTACTGATGGCAGGAGCTTTCTTTGGCATCTGGTTTCTCTACCAGTATGTGCTGCAGGGAAGATTTGCAGATGGAATTGTAAGATTTCTTTATGATTTTACCAGTATGACGTATGAAGATGCGAGAGATTTCTACTGGCATAATATCGGAAATCATTTTGAACTGATTTTCTTTGGGGCAATTGCACTGGTATTCTGTCTGATGTTTTATTTCTTTTTAAATTCATTTACGAAATATTTTCAGGAAATCGATAATGGAATCAATGCATTGGTGCGTCACGATGGCAAACAGATCCGGATGTCGAAGGAAATGGCTGCTATGGAAGAAAAGTTAAACAGCGTGAATGCAACTTTAAACCGGCAGCTTTATGATATTCAGATGGCAGAAAAGAAGAAAGATGAACTGGTATTGTATCTTGCCCACGATATCCGGACGCCGCTTACCTCTGTGATTGGGTATCTGAAATTATTAGAGGAAATGCCGGATATTTCAAAAGAGCAGCAGGATAAATTTATCCATGTCACATTGGAAAAAGCACTGAGACTGGAAGTTCTGGTGAATGAATTTTTTGACATTACCCGCTTTAACCGGCAGGATATTGAACTGGCAACGACAGAGATAGACCTTTATTATATGCTGATGCAGTTGTCGGATGAAGTGTATCCGCTTCTTGCACCGGAGCATAAGAAGGTGGAAATAAGGGCTGATGAAAATTGCAAAGTATATGGCGATGCAGATAAGCTGGCACGTATTTTTAATAACATATTGAAAAATGCCATTGCCTACAGCAACCCGGACAGTACCATTGTCATTTCCGCATGGGAGGAGCCACCGGGAACGGTTATCCTATTCAGTAATCAGGGGCAGACCATATCACCGGAAGAACAGCGGCGTATTTTTGACAAATTCTATCGGCGGGATGAAGCGAGACAGACCAACAGCGGAGGAGCCGGACTGGGACTTGCCATAGCAAAAGAACTGGTGGATTTGCATGGAGGAAGCATCCGTGTAATGAGTGAAAACGGCTGGACGACATTTAAGGTCTGCCTGCCGAGACGGAAAATGCCGACAGCAAATTGTTAGACGTTGGCAAAAGGTACGATTGCAGATGAAGATACAGACTGCCGGCATAGAAACTCCGGTTGTATTTTCATGCGTATTATTTTATAATATTCGTTATGAGTAAAGAAGAAAAAAAGCTAAGACAACAAAATAAAGAGAAGATAAAGCAGGAAAAAGCTGCGGCTAAAGCAGAAAGTAAGCAGCAGAAAGCCGCTGCTAAAGCAGAAAGCAAGCAGGAAAAGCAGACTGCCAAAGCAGAAAGCAAGCAGGAAAAGCAGGCTGTCAAAGAGCAGAGCCGGCAGCAGAAAGCTGCTTCGAAGGAACTAGAAAAGCAGGAGAAGCTGCAGCAGAAAGCAGAAGATAACAAGCGCCGCCATACCGATATCAAATGGGACCGGCTGGATAATACGGCACATCTTTTTCCGGTCATTGCAGGAGAAGCAATGAGCAATGTGTACCGGATTGCAGTTACCTTAAATGAAGAGGTGCAGCCGGAGTATCTGCAGCAGGCACTGGATATCGTGCTTCCGAAATTTCCGGGCTTTAACTTAAGACTGCGCCAGGGAATTTTCTGGTATTATTTTGAAGAGAATGGCAAGAGTGCTCCAAGAGTACAGGAAGAAAGACATTTTCCATGCCGTTTTATCAGACAGAATAAGAACCACAGTTATCTTTTCCGTGTAACCTATTACAAATGCCGGATTAACCTTGAGGTTTTTCATGTACTGACAGATGGTATGGGTGGAATCAATTTCTTAAAGGAACTGACGTATCAGTATTTAAGACTGGTGCATCTGGAGCTTAAGGAGAAGCTGGGAGATAAATTAAGCAGTGATACATCCATGAACCGTGAGGACAGCTTCCTTAAGAATTATAAGCACAGCCATGCCAAAGGATATAAGACCAAGAAAGCATATCTTATCAAAGGGGAAAAATTACGAACCGATGAATTTGGAGTGATTCATGGATTTGTAAAGATTCCCGCATTGAAAGAGGTATGTCATCAATATGGTGTCAGCATCAATGAGTATCTGGTTGCGGCATTTGCTTACAGTGTGTATCAGGAATATCTGCATGGCATGCCGGGCAAACGCCCGATTCGTGTGGCGGTTCCGGTGAATTTAAGACCGTATTTTAATTCCATTACCACCAAGAACTTTTTTACGGTAGTATCCGCAGAGTTTGAGCCGGTGAAGGAATCCTATACGTTTGAAGAAGTATTAAAGCTTACGACAGAGAGTCTTCATCAGCAGATTAATAAAGAGCATTTAGAGGAACTGTTTTCCTATAATGTTTCCAATGAGAAATTATTGATTGCAAGAGCAGTGCCACTGTTTTTGAAAAATATTGCCATGCGTTATGTGTATACATCGGCAGCACTGGCAAATACATCAACCGTAACCAACATCGGAAATGTGAAGGTAGAAGAGGATTACCAGCCGTATATCAAGATGTTTTATGCATTCCTTGCCATGTCAAAGGGACAGAATATCAAGGGAACGATTTGTTCCTATCAGGATACGCTGGCATTTACCTTTAGTTCTGTATTAAAAGACACATCCCTTCAGCGTGGATTTTTCCGGAAACTGTCAGAGGATGGGCTTAATGTGGAAATAGAAAGTAATGGTGTGTATTATGAGTAAATGTAAGAACTGTAATGTGGAAATCTTAGATGACAGCCAGATTTGTCCGCTGTGTCACAGTGTATTAGAAGAGGGAGAAGAAGGACGTAATACCTATCCGGATGCATGGATTCCTACCCGAAGATTAAAATTTGTGACAAATATTATATTTTTTCTGGTGTTATTAGGCAGTGTGGCAGCAGGTTATCTCAATTATATCTGGTATCAGGGAAAACTCTGGAGCCTGATTGCAATTGCAGGTCTTTGGTATCTGTTCCTGATTTTCCGGCTGGATATTTTAAGCAACATTGGATACCGGACGAAAATCATAGCAACCACATTATCCGGAATTTTATATGTGATTCTGATTGACTGGGTAGTAGGATTCCATGGCTGGTCGGTTAATTATGTGCTTCCGGCAGGCATTATGCTGTTAGATGCAGGTATTGTATTGCTTATGATTATCAATTCCAGAAACTGGCAGAGTTATCTGATGTTCCAGTTGTTTGGAATTGTATGCAGCCTGATACCGCTGCTTTTGATAGCACTTCACATCGTGACCCATCCGGGTTTAAGTGAGCTGGCATTCGGGATTTCGGTATTTTTATTCCTTGGAACACTGATTATCGGTGACCGCAGAGCCAGACTAGAGTTAAAGAGAAGATTTCATGTAAGGTGATTATGGAAGAAAGTAAGACAAGTGTACAGGGCAGAGTCATCCGTGATTTGATTGCCCGTTTTGCAAGTGACAACTTGATTGGCAGAAAATTAAAGACCGGAGAGCTTCGTAAGAAAATGGTGGAACCGGCGTGGAAATGCCCGGACTGTTTTCTGATGCAGAAAATTAAGATGCCACAGTTTGAAATGGAACTTTTAACATCCATGCAGAATCCAAGAGAGGATAAGGTAGTTCTGCAGCTGCATGGTGGCGGTTATATTGGAAAAATGCGAAATGCTTACCGCACCTTTGCCGGACTTTACAGCGAGGTGGGAAAAGGAATCAGCGTGCTGACCATAGATTACCGTGTGGCACCGGAGCATCCTTTCCCAGCAGCATTGGAAGATACAGTGGAAGCCTATGAATGGCTGCAGCATTGTGGATTCAAGCCGGAGCAGATTATTGTGGCAGGTGATTCTGCCGGAGGTGGACTGGCATTGGCACTTTGCATGTACCTAAAAGATCATGGAAAAGAGCTTCCGTGCGGCCTGATCGCCATGTCTCCCTGGACGGATCTGACTGCCAGTGGTGAATCCTATGATACGAATTATGAGCGGGACCCGTTATTTGGAAATACAAGAGACAGTCTCATTTATAATAAGGATTATGTAGGAGACGCAGACGAAACGAATCCCTATATTTCACCATTGTTTGGTGACTTCACAGGATTTCCACCAATGCTGATTCAGGTAGGTTCTTATGAGATGCTTTTAAGCGATTCCACATCTGTAGCAGAAAAGGCAAAGAAGCAGGGCGTAAAAGTCCGCTTAAGCATTTACGAAGGAATGTTTCATGTGTTCCAGATGGCAATGCTTATGATGCCGGAATCCAAGCGGGCATGGGCAGAGGTCGGCAAATTTATAGAGATGATTTCGGAATAAAAAATCCGCTGTATCGGAAGAGGACATATCAGAATGTCTTAACCGGCACAGCGGATTTGGTTTATACAGCTAACTAACGTTTGTTAGTCAGGTGTGATACGTTCATATAATTTGGCAGTCCATTTTCGTAGGAAATGGAAGTTTCACCCTGAATCAGTGGGAGAAGATATGAGACCATTTCTTCGGTAACATCATTTCCACGCTCGTTAATCCATGCTCTTGGAACGGATTTTGCTTCGTTCGCAATGTTCTTGATTTCTGCATAACCATATTCGATGGTATATGGTTCATTGGAAGTACGGTTCATGGTTACCATGGAAGCGGTAATGCCCTGTTTTGCAAATGCAACAGCATGTTCACCGGAAGCAACTGCCTCATTTAAATCGGTGGCAGAAGAAAGGTGAGCGGCACAACGCTGTAATACATTTACTTCTACAGAACGGACTTTTACGTTAATATTGTCTTTAATCAGATATTCCAATGCTTTTCCGGCACCGCTTAACTGGCTGTGGCCGAAGGTGTCTTCCATGCTTTCTCCGGCACAGATATAATTGCCTTCTGCATCATGAATTCCCTCAGATACTGCAATGATAATATTGTTGTGTTCCTCTAAGAGAGCACGCACATCAGCCAAGAATTCCTCTTTGTCAAAATTGCATTCCGGAAGATAAATAAGATGTGGTGCATCACTGTATTCATTTCTGGCAAGGGCGGAAGCGGCGGTCAGCCAGCCGGCATCACGTCCCATAATTTCTACGATTGTTACACTCTTTACGGCATAGATAAATGTATCATGTGCAATCTCAAGTAAAGAAGATGCAATATATTTGGCGGCGGAGCCAAATCCCGGTGTGTGGTCTGTTACCATCAGGTCGTTGTCGATGGTCTTTGGAATACCAATAATACGAACATTGCTTCCGATACGCTCGGCATATTCGGAAAGCTTTAATACGGTATCCATGGAATCATTTCCGCCGATATAGAAGAATGCACCGATATTCATTTTTTCAAACTGCTTGAAAATATAATTATAAGAAGAATCATCATCCATAAAATCCGGCAGTTTAAAACGGCAGGAACCAAGGTACATTGCCGGTGTGTGAATCAGACGCTCTAATGCATTTTCATCTGCGTCCATAATTTCGGAAAGGTTAAGATAATGTTCATTTAAAATACCTAAGATTCCATTTACGGAACCGTAGACGGTGTCATAGCAGCCGGCAGCACCTTTAATGACACCGGCAAGGCTTGCATTTATTGCAACAGTTGGTCCACCGGACTGGGCAACCATACAGTTTTGAAGTGATGTATTCATAGTCAGACTCCTTTGTGATTTCAAAGATTTGTGTTAGGATATATAAGAAAGTTATATTTACCATAAGAAAATATCCTACAAGAATAACTATATATGATAGAATCGGAAAAGGCAAGACTAATCCGGCGGGAGTGGGAAGAACCGCAAGAAAAAATAAAGGAAAGGCAAAAGAGATGGAAAATTGTATGCTCTGCCCCAGAGAATGTGGCATAAATCGTAAAAAAGGTGAAATTGGAGTCTGTGGTCAGACGGCAATCCTAAAGGCTGCAAGAGCGGCGCTTCATATGTGGGAAGAGCCGTGTATTTCCGGACAGAATGGTTCCGGAACGGTATTTTTCAGCGGTTGCAATCTGGGCTGTGTATTCTGCCAGAATCATAATATTGCCACAGGTAAAGCGGGAATTGAAATAAGTATAGAGCGTTTGGCAGAAATTTTCTTGGAATTGCAGGAGAAGGGCGCAAATAATATCAATCTGGTAACAGCAGGACATTTTGTCCCACAGGTGGTTGCAGCACTGAAGCTGGCAAAACAGCAGGGACTTTATCTTCCGATTGTTTACAATACCAGTTCTTATGAAAAGGTGGAAACACTTCGCCTGTTAGATGGCTATGTAGATATTTATCTCCCTGATTTAAAATATGTAGACAGCACAATCAGCAGCAGGTATTCTCATGTGGCGGATTATTTTACTTATGCCAGTGCAGCGATTGCAGAAATGGTGCGGCAGGCAGGCGAGCCGGAATTTGTTTTTGAGCAGGCAGCATGCAGGACAGAGAGCGGTATAAAACTTCCGGCAGATGAAAAAAAGAAGGTTTCAAATCAACAGACTAATAGGATATTTAATGCAGCAGAATATCAGGAACGCAGCGAAGCCGGGGAGCCTCTTCTGATGAAAAAAGGCGTGGTTGTGCGTCACCTTGTTATGCCGGGCTGTGTGGAAGATTCCAAGCGTGTGATATCGTACCTTCTTAAGACCTATGGCAATCAGATTTTTATCAGTATTATGAATCAGTATACACCACTGCCTCAGTGCAGGGAGTATCCGGAATTAAGCCGCCGGGTAACGGAAGCGGAATATGATGCAGTGGTAGATTATGCGATTGGACTTGGCATTGAGAATGGCTTCATCCAGGAAGGGGATGTGGCAGAGGAGAGCTTTATCCCGGAGTTTGATGGAGAAGGGATTGTAAGGGAAGATACAGATAGATAATTAAAAATAAACTTATTGAACATATGTTCTGCACATGGTATAATATTATTGTATAATTGAAAAAGAAAGCAGGATGTGTTTTCTGATTATTAGATGCCCTCTAGTTGGTAAAGGAGGGTGATGCCCTATGAACACAATAGAAGTTCTTACTTTGTTGCTAGTAATATTTGCGGCGCTATCTTACATAGATAATCATAATAATAAAAAGAAATAGCATCCCACTGGTCCAAGT
>JBNMJI010000026.1:0-13413 GCA_050873725.1 Roseburia sp. | reverse complement strand
TGCTTGCTGATGAGCTATGCCCTGCTCATTTAAAAAATCTGGTCGACAGGGCTTAGGTGGGTGTTTTTTGTCTTAATAATATATATACGAAAATATATGATTTTAAATCATTTATCTCTTGACATCACACCGCTGGACTTTGCAATTTACCGTTTCTCTTTTGTCTTAATTATTCGTATATTTGATAATGGTATCCCAGATGCTGTCATTCTCGAAGCCCAGCTTCCAGAATGACGCTCCTGCCAGGTTATTAGACTTCATGACTTCTAACTTCTTCTCAAGAGAAGCTGCGTCCTCTATCCAGACTTTATAGGTCACCCCATCATTTACATACTCTGCGTAATTCTGCCCATCTTCTTCCGACCAGGTCGGTGTTGCCCCATTTAATTCCAGACGTTTCTGTACCGTATCCATTCCAACTGCTTCACTGGTTAAATCATATGGTACATAATCCTCTGCCGCAGCTGCTGTCGTATCTTCTGCATCATCTGCCTTCGGTGTCTCTGCCCAGATTCTTGTATAGAACGGACATCCTAAAATAATCTGATTTGCAGGAACTTCCTTTAAGGTATCGGCTACTCCGTTGGTTACAAATCCAATGGATGCAACGGAGCCTTCATCTGAACCGGCATAATGCTCATCATATCCCATAATGACTACATAATCAGCAAAATTAGCCTGCTCTTCCCGGTCATAAAATGCGGTATAAGCACTCGGCACATAGTTGTCTACGGATAATACCACGCCGTTGTTTGCACATTTTAAAGAAAGTTCTCGGATAAACTGGATATAGCTGTCTCCCACTGCTTCACTGTTTAAGGATTCAAAATCCAGGTTAATTCCATCTAAATCATACTGGATTGCTGCTGAAATAATCTGGTTGACCAGATACTGTCTGGTAGAGGTATGAGTCAGGACAGTGGCTGTATCCACGTCTTTATTTTCAAGATTGCTTACCAGTCCCCAGACCTCAATATTATTCTGGTGGCAGTAGTTTACATAATCCAGCGATGCAAGGTTTGCAATGTTACCGTTATTGTCATTTAAGTAAAACCAGGTCGGTGCGATTACATTGATTCCCTTGGTATTCTGCAATACTGTTGCGATGGTACTATTGGCATCCTTTGTCGTCACCTGATGCCATGCCATTTCTATCGTGAAGTCCTTGGAAATATGGGTAAATTCCGGCTCTGTAAAATCATTGCTCAAAGTCTCGATGGTTACTTTTCCCACGAACTTATTCTTAAGGTATCCGATAACACCATCTTCTGTCATGGCTTTGGTCCAGCTGTCACCTGCTTCCAAAATTGTCAGGGTCTCACCTTTTTCTAAGTCTTTCACAATCGGACTCTTGATACCGCCCTTTAAACGAAGCTGTGTTGCCTTCTTTGCCGGTGCTGTATCCACATCACCCCACACGGTATTGATTACGGTACGATTCGGGTCTTCATATACTTCATGCGTAATATTGGTATACTGTTCTACGAAATCCAGTGCAAGATACATGGTATTGCTGTCATTCCGGACAATCGTATAATCTGCGGTCTGGTTTTCCTTGCCTACCTGATAAGTATTGCTGCCTGCTGCCACGGTAACGAGATTATCCGGCAGTGTATAAAGCAGTACATTTTCATTGGCATCCCAGTAAAAACGGTCATTGAAGCGGTCATGTACCGTTTCATAATCCACATAAACTTCACCGTCAATATATTTACCCGGTGTCTCTAATACTTCATGGTTCACGACCAGCGAAATATCATCATCCGCCTGTAAATGATAATATTCTGTCATATCCTGATGCTCTTTACTCGGAATATATTTCTGAATGATTTTCGTTCCTACGGTAATCAGTAACACCAGTAATATCAATACAATTACCACAATAACCGGTGCCAATTTCGTATTTTTTCTGTTCCGGCTGCGGTTCCGGTTTCTATTTCGATTCCCATTTGTCGGTCTGTTCGTTCGCTGCGTTCTCTCCAAGCCTGCGTCCTCCTGTACTTTACTGTTTTATTTCTATTTTCTTATGGTTTTCCATTTTTGTTTTCTTTGCCATAAGCATACGTCATTGGTGGGAAAATTTCAAGCCAAAAGAGGCACAGACTTTTTTGTCTGCGCCTCTTACCTTTCTTTTCCTTTACATTGTGCTGCATTCCGCAGCGGTGTGAGTAAGCATTTAGGGTAACTTTCTCACATCAAAAGCATATATTTCTATTTATTCATCTTTTTTTGTTTTGGTTTCTGTCAAATTTACATGCCTGCTTTCTACTTTCCTTTTCCAAAAGGATAAGCGTTCGTGATATGTTAAACTAAAGTTTTTAAAAACAGGCGCTCTGCTTCTTTTAAATGAAGCGGGTCCTCCATAAAAGGAAGGGTATGGATTGGTATCCGGTATTGTTTCTGAAAATCTTTTTTATCTTTTTTCATCCCAAACTGTGCCAGAAACGTCACGTTGTCCAAACACTTTTCCTCTTCCCATATGACGGACATAAAATACTCTAATTCCTTTCGTTTCCATGGACTTAAGGAAACCAGAATCAGCTTCCGGTCACAGCGCAAGAATTCCCGACGAATCCTGTAAAACTCACTTCCGCCGTCTATGATGTAATACTCATAGCCCTGTCGGATATATTCCGGCATATTTTCACTTCCCGCATTTGCAAAATAGTGTTTTCTGTCCGGCCGCCCCCATTTACTCTGCTGCTGTTTCTGCAGTTCTTCCAATTCGTGATTTCCACTTAATTCCACCAATGCCGTGTGACTTTTCAGGCAGTCCGCACAGTAATGGGTCAGCGCAGTGCACAGATGCGTCACACCCACGCCCTGCTGCACACCAAATATTCCGATACTTTTTCTTTCTTCCATGGTTTGTTATCTTCTCCCTTCTTTCGAAAGCATTTGTGTGAAGAATGCTTCCTTTTCTCTGCCACCTTCAAATGGCATTGTGTCCCTCGGATAACAGTACACTTCTCTTCCGATGGAAGCCGCAAATTCTCTCGCCTCCATGGAGCTGCTGTGATTACAGATGATTTTAAGATTCGGTACACAACGTAATGTTTGCCAGGCTTTCATGGAAGCTTCCCGCTTCCACAAAGACAGATTCACTACGAGTACTGTAAGCTCAGCTTCTTCCATGCAGGCTTCTTCTACTGCTGCTCCATAATCCAAAATGAGTGTGTCTTCCCCTTTTCCGATTGATTCACTTCCCCGGAAATTCCGGCAGATGATGATATCTTCTTCGCATTCTGCCTCATGGCTCCTTCCAATTTGTTCCACCACATTACTCATCTTTTCCCTCTTTTCGGACTGAATTTCCCGATACAGGGCATTTGCGCCCCCCGCATTAAAAAATGAAGTCATTGCAATGGCTATATGGGTGGTTCCGACTCCGGATTCTGCCCCCACAACAGATATGCTTTTTAAGAGATGCTCTTTCCGATTCCCCTTCTGCTTTAACGCACGGGTCAGTGCCTGTTGTAATTCCCCGGCGCTTTTGTAACGCTTGTTTGGATTTTTTCTTGTGGCTTTTTGTGCGATATATCGGAATGCCGGACTGCTTTTGTGGGAATGCTTCTTAATATAAAGCGAAAAAATAGCCCCGATTGCATAAATATCGCTTGCCGTATGCAGTTCATGTTCCCCGTACTGCTCCGGTGCTGCAAAACCTTTTGTTCCATAGTTCTGATAATTTTTTCCACGACTGGTAATATATGATGCAATTCCAAAATCGATTAATTTCACCTGATTCCCACATACTATAATGTGCGATGGTTTTAAATCCTGATGTAATACCGGAAATGGTTTCTGGCTGTGCAGGAATGCAACGATTCCGCAAAGCTGTATGCCAATCTGTATCATATACTCCTGGGAAACTGACGTATTCCAAAGCAACTTCTCCAACGATTCACCCTCGATATATTCCTCAATGATATAATAAAAGGCTTCATCTTCCTCAATATCATATACAATTGGAATTCCGGGATGTCGTAACTTAGCGAGAATATTCGC
Source organism: Roseburia sp. (assembly GCA_050873725.1). Taxonomy (GTDB): domain Bacteria; phylum Bacillota; class Clostridia; order Lachnospirales; family Lachnospiraceae; genus Roseburia_C. The sequence continues at coordinate 9,405 of JBNMJI010000026.1, read as the reverse complement.
TTCAGAAAGAATTGAAGACGGCATAGAACGTGTCTTTGAAATACACTTTATTGCACGATATGTCTCCAACTTCAGATGTCTGGCAAGATACACCTTTCCTGCTGCGCCGCTTCCTAACTCCGACAACAGCTCGTATCTGTCAAACAAAATTTGTGTTTCTATATGTTCCGCCCCTTCCTTCTTCCAAAGGAACCGGAACGCATCTCTTGGAATACTTTATAGCACAAAGCAATTACGCTTTGCAATAGAAAATCTGTTTTTTTAGACTTTTTAGAAAACTTTAATATTTTTTACCGGTTTACAAGTATTTTTCATTCCATTATAATATAGGCGTAAACTTCATACAATTTTCTATAGATAAGGAAGTGATTTTTATGAAAATTGAAAAAGTGAATGACAACCAGATTCGCTGCACACTTACCAGAGCTGATTTAGATGACCGCCATCTGAAGCTGAGTGAGTTAGCATATGGCACAGAGAAAGCAAAGTCCCTGTTTCGTGACATGATGCAGCAGGCGAATTATGAATTTGGATTTGAAGCCGAGGATATGCCTCTTATGATAGAAGCCGTTCCCCTGACACAAGATACAGTATTGCTTATTATTACCAAAGTAGAATACCCGGAAGAGTTAGACACCCGGTTTTCCAAATTTTCAGAGCCGGATGAAAATGAATATCCGGATTTTGCAGATGCAAAGAATACTCCTGCTGCCGGAGCCGATGATATTTTAGGCTTCTTCAAACAGCTTCAGGAGAAACAGAAGAGCGAACTTGCCAAGTCAGCAAAAGCTGCTGCCCCGGCAGAAGCCCCTGTCAAGAAGGCTGCCGCTCCTGCTCCAAAACCTGTCGTAGAACCGGTGGTAGATATTACCCGGCTGTTCGTCTTCGACAGCTTAGAGAAAATCAGCAATCTTGCCCGTATTTTAAACGGCTTTTATAACGACAGGAATTTCCTTTACAAGAATCCGAATAAGAGTACCTTTTATCTGGTACTGCACAAGGGACACCATTCTCCGGAAGATTTCAATAAGGTCTGCAATATCTTATCGGAATACGCTTCCACCGAGAAATACAGCCGTGCTTCGCAGGCTTACTTCGATGAGCATTTCCTGCCTCTGATTAAAGAGCAGGCACTGCAGGTACTGGCGGAGATTTAAAAACTACAAAAAAAGACCAGAACACACGATACTCTTCAAGCCTTACGGCAATCGATTATCGGACTGTTCTGGTCTTTTATTTGTCTCTATTTCTTACTTGCCGTCTTTTGCAAGGAAATCATTGATTTCATCAACTAAAGACTGTGGCTCGATTCCATGAACCATTGCTGCCTGTTCAATTGTCTCCATCTGAGAGGATGGGCATCCTAAGCAGTGCATTCCAATATTTAAAAGAATCGGTGCAATGTTCTCGTCAATCTGAAGTAATTCACCAATCATGGTATCTCCGGTTACCTGTGCCATATTCTTTTCCTCCTTCTTGTTGTCAATGGTGTTATTATAATCCCTCCCGACAAAATATGCAATTAGTTTTCCCTTTTGTCCGTGATTATATACACGATTGCTTTTTCTTTAGTACATGCGGAAGAAGTATTGTAAATCGTAATTTTTTGTATTAAAATAATTGCAAGCTAGAATTCTAGCCTATACATTGTTTATTATTTTTTAAAGGAGGACGATAAAATGGCATATGTAATTTCTGATTCATGTGTAAGCTGCGGTACTTGCGAAGGTGAATGCCCAGTTGGAGCTATCTCTGCAGGAGATGGAAAATACGAAATCGCTGCTGATACTTGCATCGAGTGTGGAACTTGTGCAGGTGCTTGCCCTACAGGAGCTATCAGCCAGGAATAATTTTCGTACTTAATTCAAAAGAAGCTGTCGGCTTTGCCACACAGCTTCTTTTTTTATGCGAGTTTCTCGTAGTTATGCCCGCATTTAAAGGGACTACGCTTCATTCGGTTTCCATTCCTGTTTCTTATGAAACAGCTTTTTCTCTTTCTTTCCCTTTGCCTTCAGGCTCTGGCGAATCAGTTCATCCAGTTTCTTGTAGCGTTCTTCTTCCGCTTCATCCTGTTCCCGCATCAGATAATTCATCTCTTTTAACACATAATCCCGCACCAGTTCACTGACTTCTTTTCCCAGTGCATGATTGTTTTCGGCAATCGCGCCTTTTACAATCTGTGCCATCATATGCTGGAACTGCTCCATCCGCCTTGTGTTATCCTCTACCTCCGTGGAAAGGGTCTGCTTTGCCGGCTCTGATGCTGCTGTTGCCGCTAAAAGCTCCGGTGCATCTTCCCTGCCGCCATTATGTATTAAAAGCTTGATTGCCTTTAACTGATAACCCTGCTCTTTCCATTCTTTTATCTTCATGAATTGCTCAATGTTTTCTTTTGTATAATAACGGTGTCCCATTTCGTTGCGGAGTACCGTAAGTTCTAACTCTTCTTCCCAGTATCTAAGTACATGGGATTCTACATTTACAAGTGCTGCAGCATCTGAAATCATATACCGTTGCTTGTCCATAATTGCTCCTCCTTTGCCACTGCTTCTTCTATAAAATTATAACGCTGTGGCTTTTGTCAGTGCAATTATTTTCCATCGTATTATTCCGACATATTGTGCATGGTTCACGCAATTATTGACATTTCAGAAAGACTCCTGCAACATATTTTACTACAATCTGGCTGCCTGCTGTCAATGCATTTCCATCTTCATTGGTGGCTCCCGTCACCTCCAGTGCATATTGTTTTCCCCGTATCATCTGCTGGTCTGCGCTCGCCATGGTTCCATTTTCGATGGCATAGAATTTCTTATTTTTACCGGATGAAGGATTGATTCCATTGGAACCAACCTCCACCTCTCCAGCAAGATTCAGTAACATGTAATCATCTTCTGATTCTGCTATCTTATCAAAATCCAATGCATTTACCATTTCCAATACAGCATTCCATAGCATAGCCTGCATGGTATCTGCCGATTCAGACTCTTTTAATTGTTTCATTTCAACGGTTTTTTCTGTACCATCAATTGCAATCTGATATTTTTTATCATTTACTTTATCAAAAATAATGAATTCTGACTTTGCTGCATAACGTCCTAGAAGGTTTCCATCTTTCTCCAGATAGAAATAGCCTTCCATGACCTGACACTCAGAAGAAAGCTGATAGTTGTCCTTTAAAATTTTATCGCATTCCTTTAAAACTTCTCCGATTTCTGTCTTCTTCAATGAAAACGAAACTGTGGATGCATCTATCTTATTTCCGGAAGCATCCGCGTTTTCGTCGGCATTTTTATCTGTATTTTCATTTCTGTATTCACCTGCATTTTCTTCTGCATCGGCTTCATCGGAAAGCTGCTCCTGACCGGATAAAATAATTTCTGAAGTCTGTTCGAAAAGTACTTGAAATGGCTCTTCTATTGCCAGAGACTCTGCCGCAGGAATTGTTATTTTATCTCCCATATAGGATTTTTCCCCGCAGCCAGCCAGAATTGAAACGAAAAGAAAAGCTATTAAACTACTATACTTTTTCATATTTTTCTCTCCTCTCCCCTGTTGCGGTGCACCGTTCCCCGGTGACCGCTTCTTATTTCACCTGTTTTTATTTATCTGTTTCTATTTTCGTTTTCCTTTTATCTCAAACGATTTTCCTTTACGTACTCTAAGAATTCCTGCTCCGGCATCGGTCTTGCATAGTAGAAGCCCTGCACCTCATCGCACTTCATTTCTTTGATTTCGTCTAACTGCTCTTTGGTTTCCACACCTTCGGCAATTACATTCATATTCAAAAGCTTTGCCAGTACGATTACCTGCTCTACCAGTGTTTTTCCTCTTTGCTGGCATACATCATCGATAAGGCTCTTGTCTATCTTAAGGGTGCTGAACGGAAGCTGATTTAAGCTGATCAGGGATGAATAACCTGAACCAAAATCATCGATATGTAATGTAAAGCCTGCCTTAACCAGCCGGTCGATTGCCTTTCCAATCCGCTCGCTGTAAATAGCTGCTGATTCGGTCAGCTCGATTGGAACACAGGAAAATGGAATTCCATTTTCTTTTACAATTTCAATATATCGTTCTGGCATTCCATCATAAAGGATACTGGAGCGGGAAAGATTCACGGAAATTGCCAGAAGCCTTTCTCCTTCATCCATTTTGATTTTCTGTAAATGGCATACCTGCTCAAAAACGTATTCATCCAATCTTTCAATCAGACCGTCACTTTCATAAACAGGGATAAAGTCTCCCGGTGATACCATGGAGCCATCCGGCTTCTTCCAGCGGACTAACGCTTCTGCTCCTATGACTTTTTCTGTATCAATGTCTATCTTCGGCTGATAGTAAATCACAAATTCCCGGTTATTCAGCGCTTCATCAAAATTATTTTCCAGCATCTGATTATAAATCCTCTGCTGTGCCATCTCTTCCGTATAATATGCCAGGTCGCAGTCATAATTATCCATTATGGTTTCGCCTGCCATTGCTGCATAATCACATAAAGTGGAAATTGGAAGACTCTTATCCACATTTTCATAAACGCCATATTTGACTTTCAGCCCGGAAATCGGAGCATTCTCGATAATCTCGTTTATCGCATCTGTCATCTCCTGGGCATTCATTCTTTCCTCGCCAAAAGACAAACAGGTAAAGGTGGCACTTCCTGTTCTTGCCAGCAGTCCATTGCGCAGTCTTTTGGTATATTCTGCCGCAAGATAGCAAAGCATTTCATCTGCTTTTTTTGTTCCGTAAATATTATTTACCAGCTTGAAATCCCTGATTTTTCCTACGATAATGTGCATCTTTTTCTTCGAATTATATTGCAGAATAGTCTTGGCATAATGCATAAATGCCTGCTCTGTATAAAGTCCCGTCAATTTATCATGCTCCACTGCCGCAAGTGTCATGGAGGATTCTTTTAACCGGATGATATTATTCATTCTTCCCCGGACAATATCTGCATTATATGGTTTTGTAATAAAATCGGCTGCCCCCAGATTTAAACAGGTTAATTCCGTATCTATTTTATTGATTCCTGTTGTGACAATAATCGGAACCGTAGAAAGAAATGCATCCTCTTTTACTTTTTTCAGGAACTCAAAGCCATCGCATACCGGCATCTGAACATCCAGAAGAACCAATGACAATTCCTTATAATGCTCTTCCAGTTCCATTAATCCTTTTTCTCCGTCCTCGGCTGTGATAACCTCATATTTATCCTCAATAAGTGAGACCAGAAGATCACGGTTCAGTTCATTATCTTCTACAACCAATACCTTTCGTTTTCCGGATGCGCCACTGGATTTCATCAATATTTCCAGTTCATTACGCCTTACGTCAGAATCTTCATTGGCAAATGCGTATACAATTTTCTGAAAATCATCTGCCGTGCCGATTCTCGCACATTTCATATAATAGAATAAAATCTCACCATCTCTTTTTACACGATAATGTACGTTAAATACAGGTACTTTCTGCAATTGACTGCACACATTGTCAAATTCAGTAGCCACCTTCATCATTTCCTGATCATCCTGATATACATTCGCTTCAATATAGCTTTGTATTGCAGTTTTATAAGGACGTTTCTCATTTAAAACTTCCTTTACGCCAACATTTTCATTCTCATATCTGTAAATCTCAATCGTCTGGCTTTCCCGGTCCACCGAATAAATGTTGCTGAAATCATCTCCCAGCACACTGATAACATCCATCATTCCCGGTGTTATTTTGGCAGCGCCAGATTTTTCCTCATATTCATCTTTAGAAACTGTATCCATTCTTCTCACCATTTTCTTCCCTAAATGTCTGCCTGTTACAGTTATTACTTTCCTAATAGAATATTATAACATTATATTTGAATTTTTTCGAGTGTAAGTTTATATATGATACTTTACGCTCATTTAGCATAACTATCCGATATATCTTCCGGTGATGCTGTCCGGATTCTCCTTCACCTGCTCCGGTGTGCCTGCTGCCACAATTCTTCCTCCAGCTTCGCCGCCGCCCGGTCCCATGTCGATGATGTAGTCTGCATTTCGTATCACATCCAGGTCATGCTCAATGACAATTACGGTTGCGCCATTATCCACAAGAGTCTGAAATACCTGCAGCAATGTCTGCACATCCAGCGGATGCAGTCCGATGGTCGGCTCATCAAAGATAAATACGGAATCGGACTGTCCTTTTCCCATTTCACTGGCAAGCTTCAAGCGCTGTGCTTCCCCGCCGGAAAGGCTCGGTGTTTCCTCGCCTAATGTCAGATAGCCCAGTCCCAGATGTTCTAAAACTTCCAGACGTTTATGCACATTTTTGAAATCCTTTGTTGCTTCTAAGGCAGTATGCACATCCATTCCCATCAACTGCGGCAGGGAGTATCTGCTGCCACTCTCAGCTTCATAGCAGATTTCCCATGTTTGCTTCGCATAGCGGGTTCCCCGGCACTCAGTGCAAGGTACATCCACATCCGGAAGGAACTGCACATCGAGACTGATTTCTCCGGTTCCGTCGCATACCGGGCAGCGAAGTGCTCCGGTGTTATAGGAAAAGTCTCCGGCTTTATATTTTAATGCTTTCGCATCCTTTGTCTTTGCATAAATCTTTCTTAATTCATCATGCACATTGGCATAGGTTGCCACCGTAGAACGCACATTGATTCCAATCGGTGTAGCATCAATCAGCTTCACATGGGCAATTCCCCCTGCATCCATTGCTTTCACATGCTTTGGCAAATGCTCTCCGCCTATTGCCGCCTGCAGGCCCGGAATCAGACTTTCTAATACCATTGTGGTCTTTCCGGAACCGGATACGCCGGTTACAACGGTTAACCTTCCCTTTGGGATTTCCACTTCCAACGGTTTTACCGTATGAATGGTATCTGTGGACATATGAATGCTTCCCAGCTTGAACATTTCTTCTGCCGCTGCTTTATTTCGGATATCAGTAACTTTACCCGCCAGAAATGGTCCTATCATGGAAGCTTTATTTTCCTTTATCTCAGGAATCGTTCCCTCTGCAATGACGTACCCGCCGCCGGCTCCTGCCTCCGGTCCCATTTCAATTACCCAGTCCGATTCGGACAGAATCTGCGTGTCATGGTCTACTAAAATGACAGAATTACCGTCTGCGATTAAATCATGCATTACCGCATTTAATCCCACAATATTGGATGGATGCAGACCAATGGAAGGCTCGTCCAATACATAGAGTACTCCGGTGGTACGATTCCGCACCGCTCTCGCCAGCTGCATTCTCTGCCGTTCTCCCGTTGATAATGTTGATGCACCACGGTCTAAGGAAAGATAGGAAAGCCCCAGATCCATCAGCCTCTTTGCAACGCTTTCAAATGACTCACAAATACTTTCTGCCATAGGATGCATTTCTTCCGGCAGTGAATCCGGAACGCCTTTTACCCATTCCACCAGTTCCCCTAATGTCATCTGGCAGGCTTCCTCTAAGTTGATGCCTCTCAGCTTCGGTGCTCTCGCTGCCTCCGATAATCTGCTTCCGTGACATTCCGGGCAGATGTCTTCTTTTAAGAACCGCTCCACACGCTTCATGCCCTTTTCATCTTTTACCTTTGCCAGTGCATTTTCTACGGTATACACAGCGTTATAATAAGTAAAATCAAGTTCTGCCGCCTGCTCGGAATTCTTGGCACGATAGAGAATATGTTTCTTCTCAGCCGGTCCGTGGTAGACGATATCCTTTTCTTTTTCCGTCAGCTCACAAAATGGAATATCCGTACGCACGCCCATTTCCCGGCAGACATCTACCATAAGTGCCCACATCAGGCTGCCCCATGGCGCAACGGCTCCATCTTCGATGGTCTTCGAATCATCCGGCACGAGCGAATCTATATCTACGGTACGAACCATGCCGGTTCCACCACATTTCGGGCAGGCTCCCTGGGAATTAAAGGCAAGCTCTTCCGCACTTGGTGCATGCACCCTCTCACCACATTCCGGACAGATAATTTCCTGCTCCGCCGCTACATTTAAGGTCGGTGCCACGTAGTGCCCATTTGGGCAGCGGTGGGATGCCAGCCTTGAAAACATTAACCGGAGGCTGTTCAAAAGCTCGGTTGCCGTTCCGAAGGTACTGCGGATTCCCGGTACGCCCGGACGCTGATGGAGTGCTAAGGATGCCGGTACATAAAGTACTTCATCCACCTGTGCTTTTGCTGCTCCTGTCATACGCCGTCTGGTGTAAGTGGACAGGGACTCAAGATAACGCCTTGAGCCTTCCGCATACAGCACTCCCAGTGCCAGGGATGATTTTCCGGAACCGGAAACGCCTGCGATTCCTACGATTTCGTTTAACGGTACATCTACATTGATATTTTTTAAATTATGGACTCTTGCTCCACGCACCTTTATGTACTGCGGTGCATTCTCATTTTCTCTCATGATAATTTTTCTCACTTCTTGCTTTCATACTATTTTAGAAACCACGGAATACAGTGATTTACTTTTTATGCTGCTTTGGTCTGTTCTTTGCTGTCCACTTTCCCGGATTTGTGTCATCCGGTGTCAAGCCTTTCAGCACATCCTGATAATGCAATACTTTCTTATCCATATAGTCAACCGTTGCTTTCGCTTCTTCCAGCCGCTGATATGCCTTTTCCCGCTGATTCAAAATAATCCGGTATCTTGCCTCTAAAGTCTCCCTCGACTCCGGCATTTTACATAATTCACAATATCTCTTTATTTCCCCGATGGACGCTCCGCATCCTTTCAGACAGGTAATTCCCTGCATCCAGTTGACGGATTCCTCGTCAAATACACGTCGGTTTCCACCATCCCGCTGGCAGGGCAGCAGCCCGACATCCGTATAGTATCGTATGGTAAGCTCTGTTGTCTGAAACATCGCCGCAAGTTGTCTGATGGTATAGTACATGATTTTCTCCTTATAAATTTGCTTTTTCCTTCATAAAAATCTGCAAAAACTTCAAAAAACGATTGACTTCGTGTTACACGAACTTATTAAAATAACTTTAACACAAAGTAATTCACGATACAACCAATGACTTTCAGGAGGATTATTATGGAATATGTAACATTAAATAATGATATCAAAATGCCGCTGGCAGGATTCGGAACTTTTATGCTAAGCGGAGAAAGCTGCACAAAAGCTGTCTGCTCTGCCATTCGTTCCGGTTACCGTATGATTGATACAGCGGAAGCCTATGGCAATGAAAAAGAAGTCGGTCTGGGCATCAGACAATCCGGCATCGACCGCAAAGACCTCTTTCTCATTACCAAAGTAAATTTTAAATCTTATGAGCATGCAAAAGAAACCGTGCTGCAATCCCTTGAGAATCTGCAGACGGATTATATCGACCTTTTGCTTCTGCACTGGCCGTTTGCCAACTATTATGCTGCATGGCGCAGTCTGGAAGCTCTTTAT
>JBNMJI010000025.1:0-13743 GCA_050873725.1 Roseburia sp. | reverse complement strand
TTCCAGACGTCTGGAAGACGAAGTGGAGATCAAACTTCTTGCCAAAGCGATTTCCAAACTTTCTCCCAGGGAGCAGACGATCATCAAACTGCGCTTCGGAATCGGAAGGCAGGAAGGGCGGGAAAAGACGCAAAAAGAAGTGGCAGATCTTTTGGGAATTTCCCAGTCCTATATTTCCAGACTGGAAAAAAAGATTATGAAACGATTGAAGAAAGAAATTGTGCGATTTGAATAAAAAATAAATAAAATGTATACTTTTTTTGTCCAATATGATAAAATAATACTATCATAAGTTCGACAATAAAGAGATGGCGAGGAGATGGTATTATGTTATTGGAGTTTTTAGGGGCTGCACATGAAGTAACTGGAAGTTGTCATTTTCTACAATGTCAGGATAAGCGGATACTGGTGGATTGTGGTATGGAGCAGGGACCGGATTTGTATGTGAATCAGGATATTCCGGTGAATGCATCCGATATTGATTATGTGTTTGTAACACATGCCCATATCGACCATTCAGGTTTACTTCCATTGCTGTATAGTCATGGATTCCGGGGACAGATATTTGCAACAACAGCAACCAGTGAGCTTTGTAATATTATGTTAAAGGACAGTGCACACATCCAGATGTTTGAAGCGGAATGGAGAAACCGTAAGGCAAGGAGAGCAGGATTGCCGGAAGTAGTGCCGCTTTATGATATGGATGATGCACAGGGGGTTTTGGAGCATTTTGTACCATGTGATTACAATAAAATCATTGAAATCTGCGATGGAGTAAAAATTCGTTTTGTAGATGCCGGACATCTTCTTGGTTCCTCCAGCATTGAGGTATGGCTGACGGAAGAAGATAAGACTGTGAAGATTGTATTTTCCGGAGATATTGGTCATGGCAATAAACCATTGATTAAGAATCCGCAGTTTATCGATGAAGCAGATTATGTATTGATTGAATCCACATATGGAGACCGGATACATGCAGATCCGCCGGATTATGCAACAGAGCTTGCGGCAGTAATTAAGCGGACATTTGCAAGAGGTGGTAATCTTGTTATTCCTGCATTTTCCGTAGGCCGTACACAGGAAATGTTATATCATCTGCGGCGGATTAAGACAGAGCATCTTCTGCCGGAGTTTGAGGATTTTGAAACCTATATCGACAGTCCGCTGGCTGTGGAGGCAACTAACATTTTCCATAAGAGTGTGGAGGACTGCTTCTCTGATGAGGCAAAGAAGCTGGTGGAGCAGGGCATTAATCCGATTGGCTTCCCGGGATTGAAAACGGCTGTTACCAGTGATGAATCCAAGATGATTAACTTCAGTAAGAAACCGCTGGTTATCATTTCCGCTTCCGGTATGTGTGAGGCTGGTCGAATCCGCCATCATTTGAAACATAATTTGTGGAGACCGGAAAGCACGATTCTGTTTGTAGGATACCAGGTGCCTGGAACTTTAGGTCATGCGCTTTTGAATGGAGCCAAAGAGGTAAAACTTTTCGGTGAAAATATTCAGGTGCATGCAGAAATCTTGAATCTTCCTGGTATCAGTGGCCATGCAGACCGCGATATGCTGACAAAATGGGCATCTGCATTTAAGAACCCACCGAAACGTGTTTTTGTGGTACATGGTGATGATAAGGTCTGTGATGAATTCGCAGAGCATCTGCATACGGAATTAGGCTATCAGGCAGTTGCACCATATAGTGGTGATACCTATGACTTATTGGAAAATGTCTGTGTTCATGAAGGAACCCGTGAACTGGTTGAAAAGAAGAAAGACAAATCGGCAAAGGCATCTTCCAATGTATTTGCAAGACTGCTGGCGGCAGGTCAGAGGCTGCTTAGTGTCATTCAGAAGAATGAGGGTATCCCAAATAAAGACCTTGCCAAATTTGCTGACCAGATTAATTCTCTGGCAGATAAGTGGGACAGATAGAAAGTTGAAAAGAACTTGGCAATAAAGAAATAGAAAAGTATCATAAAAAAGTAATCAGAAAAGACATTCGTATCCGGAAAATGCTGATGCGGATGTCTTTTTTATGCGAGTTTCCTGTAGTTGCTGTCAGGCATTTACAAATGACTATGGAAAAAGAAGAAATGTTCCGATATATAAGTGTAAGATAAGATGCAAGGAACAGATTACGAAATCAGGAGGAAATGCAATGGCAGTCAGACTGAATTTATTTTCCAATAGCGAGCAGGATACAAAGAAGGTATCTACGGTGGAAGAAATGCCACAGTATATGTTGAAATGCATTTATGATAATAATGTGGCAGAAGAAAGTGAAGAAGCAAAGCAGGAAAAAATGGCTAAAATCAAGCGGAAATTAGAAGCAGGAAAGAAACTGACCAAAGAGGAACTTTCCTGGCTTCAAAGAAATGACCCCATTGCCTATGCTCATGCGATACGGATTCAGATGATTGCAGAAGAGGTAGAGAAAGAGCTGAAAGCAGCAAAGAGCAAAGAAGAAGCAAATCGTATTGTTTCCACCACTGTTTCCGGCATATCAGATAATGACCCGGATAAGGAATATATTGTGGCTGCGGTAAACAGAGTGTCAGATGAATTTCATAAATCCGGTGCCTATAGCAGACTGCCGGGAACTCAGGAAAGTGCAGAAAAGAGAAAGCAGAAAAAGGAAAATGGGATTTCTTTCAAGAGAGAGGATGAAGCTGCGGATGAAAAGGAAGAGTTGATGAACTGGAGTCCGTTGCAGGAAGTCATTGAGAAACTGCCGACATTTACAGCCGGGGCATAGACAGAAATTATGAGAAACACGCTTTGCGACCCACCTGCATAAACCTATAGAACCTACTATATAAAAAATCCGCATATCAGAGTATATCTGGTATGCGGATTTTTGATGAAATAGCATTAATATCCTAATTCTTCTCCGATGAGAATTACTTTAATTCTTCCCGGAATACCACTTCTTCTTGTGATAACAACCTGATTGCAGATACACTCCGGTGAGAGGCAGTCTGCGCACATTCCGGTGAGTGCACATGGTGTTTTCTTGTTAAGACGGATGCAGTTGGCAGGAGTAGCGGTATTATGTACCCGGTCAGAGCTTCGTCAACCGTTTTTACAACTTTATTCATACCGGACATGACAATAACTTCCTTTGGACCGTAGATGAGTGCGGCAACCCGGTTGCCATTTCCATCGATATTGACAAGCTGTCCGTCAGAAGTGATGGCATTGGAACTCATAAAATAATAATCTGCATTCAGACACTGATGATAAATTGCAGTTGTTTCTTCCGGTGTGGTAGCTTTGCTTCTGTCATAAAGTGTGATGTCAGTCTTATTTTGCAGAGCATCCATCATGCCGCATTCAGTTAAAGTCATGGAACCGCCATAACCAACGGTTGCCTGTGATGGCAGCATGGAAGTGGCAAGCGCAACGGCTTCTTCTTTGGTGGCACAGTAATATGCGTCAATCTGTCTTTTCTTGAATTTTTCAATCATGGACGTAGCGAGTGTTTCATAAAATTGTTTCTTTGGATCCATATAGATACCTCCTTGATGCGTAAGTGTATGGTGAGAAAAATTCTTAATATACACCATACAAAATATATTACATCATAGGATAGGGATTTGGCAATGCGAAAAGGCAGATAGATTGTTTCATTGACAAAAAACATAAATGAGCACAAAATGGGTACAAATAAAAAGGATAAAAGATAAAGAAAAGAGGAACCAAATGCAAAATAAAATAAATGAAGTGAAAAAAGAAACACAAAACGAAATTAAAATTACAATAGAAGAATGCCAGAAATTATTAGAGCAGAATCCCTTTGGAAGTCTGCTGCAGATGAAGATAACAGAGGCAGAGCTTGGAAGGGTAAAAGCAGATTTGCCATTCAGGAAAGAATTTACGAATATCTATGGAGATTTGCATGGCGGAGTATTATATTCGGCGGTGGATACCATATGCGGGATTGCGGCAGGGACCTATGGATATTATGTGACTACTGTAGACGGACAGATCCGCTATTTAAAAGCGGCGCGTGCAACAGAATATGTTACATGCACCGCCAAAGTGGTAAAGCCCGGAAGGAACATTACGGTAGTAGCATTTGAAATTACAGATGCAAGTGGAATGCTCTTAAATACCGGTGATTTTACTTTTTATAATTTGAAAGCAAAAGAGAACTTATAAATTCTCATTTTTTAATGCATCCATGGTATTTTCGGAAGAAAGCTTACGCATGGAATAAATCATAGTTGCAGCAACGACTGCAAACACACTGCCAATGGCAATCACAAAGCTGTACCATGGAATAAAGAAACCAAAGTCGATTCCGTCACTGACTGCCCGGTAAATAAGCCAGGTAATTCCAATGGAAACCGGAAGGCCGTAAAGGAGCCCCTTGCAGCCATAGAGCAGACATTCAAACTGCATCATTTTGCGGAAACCCTTCGGAGAAAGGCCAATGGATTTTAACATGGCAAATTCACGTTTCCGTAAGATGATATTGGTAGAAATCGTATTAAATACATTTGCTGCCGCTATCAGGGAAATCAATGTAATGAATCCATAGGAAAAAATGTTGATAACGGTAATCATGGCACGTTCATTTTCAATGGAATCCATATAGTCATAGATGTCAGCAGAAATATTTTCACTGTCAAAGAGCGTATTTAAGTCGGTCTGTACCTGTTTGTGATTATCCGTCTTTATATAGTATGAATTTCCAAGTGTGCTATCCGGGTTCTGGCTGAGTGCCTGCCAGAGCGTGTCCTTACAGGAATATGGAAAAATAAATTTTGCATAATCGGAAGGAGCACTGACACCGAAAGGAATGGTATCACTGAAAGCACCTGCGGTGACGATGCAGGTATTTTTCACATCTTCGTCGAAAGCGGACAATACAATATCCTGTGCAGAATGATTGGTAAAAATATTAAGGTCATAGTATTTGTCAGTGAATACATGAAGCTGATCAATCAATACGCCCTTTGGAGTATCGGTATTCTGATAGTCGGAAGGATCTTCTCCGATTTCTTTTAAATAATCTTCAAATAAATGATCCTCCACAAAATAAATCACTGTTGTAAGCTCGTAGGAGTCATCTGCCGGGAGCGTGTTATTGTAAGAAGCCTGTTCATAATAAGAACGAAAACTTTCAAATTCTTTCGTACAGTCCTTTTTGGCTATCGTAAAGTCGGCAGCAAAGCTGGAACCGTAAGAAGCTTTGTCTACACCATCTAAAGCATGGATTTTTGATAAAAGAGCATCCGGGTCATAATTATTTTCGGAATATACCGTGCAGGAAAGCTCATAGCCGTTTCCGTTATAAATACTGCCGGCGGAATGCGTCAGATAAGCACAAAAGCTGCTGGCAGAAATAAACAGCACAATGCTTAAGAAAAGCGAGATAACGGTAGCACGGTATTTGCTGCGGCTTCGCTTATAGTTTTTGGTGGCAAGCATTCCTTCAAAGCCAAATAATTTTTCTGTAAGAGGCAAGGTATGCACTTTTTTGGAACGGATGGTAATATCGCTGGTCTGCCGGATGGCTTCTAAGGCGGATAACTTCATGGATTTCCGTGCCGGCAGGTAAGCAGAAATCAATACCGTAATAAATGCCAGGGCGATGGCAAGTGCAATTCCGGCAATGGATGGCTGCAGGGTCAGATGCAGTATAGTGTCACTTCGGTACAGCATGGCGATGGTATCACCGGTGAAATAAAAGGTAATGCCAATTCCAACTAAACCAAAGAAGATTCCCAGTGGAATACCGATAAGACACAGAAAAGCTGCTTCGAACAGGATACTGTGAATCATCTGGTGTCTGGTTGCACCAATGGAGGAAAGCAGACCAAACTGTTTGGTTCGTTCACTGATGGAAATAGAGAATGCATTATAAATCAGTGAAATAGAACCAAGTGCAATAATTGCAATCAAAATAATTGCAAGACTGGTGACTGTACGGTTTAAGGAATCCTCCATGGATGCACCATCAAGCCGCAGTAAATCATAGTTCATGGTAAAAGAATATGGTGCATTCTGCTCTAAAAAACTGGATACATCCTTGCTGTTATAGAGACAGAAGTAGATATCCTGATAGGTTGTCTGGGCGGAAGAGAGCGTCAATGCCGTATAACCCGGAGCATGAAAGCTTTCAAAAGAAGGTCTGGTATAAAATCCTACCACCTGATAGGTTTTGGACTCCGTATTTGTGATGGTTTCTAACGGAATTACTTTTCCATCTTTGGATTTTTCTGATTTATTACCAAGCAGTGAAGTGTTATTATCTAAAACAAAACCATCTTCATCAACACGTTCTCCCACATCCAGGGTAATTTCATCATTTAAGTTATAAGCAATACCTCCGTCATAGGCAAGGTGTTCCGGAAGCAGAAGCTCAGAATCATTTTCCGGCATACGTCCCTTGGTAATGTGTACCGGAAGAAGAGAAGTGATATCATCCGTTACACCACAGATATAAAGGTATGGTTTGTACTGGTTGGCAGAATCTTTAAGACTGGCATATCCAACATATTTTAAAGAAACAGAAGATTCGATTTCGTCATGGGAGAGAAAATCCTTGGCTTCTGACTGGGTGACATGAAAAGCGGCACCCTGCCAGCTGCCTTCTGTATCAATGGTATATTCCTTCATAAATGCATGAAGGGAACTGATGCTGCTGGTGACTGCGGTAAACATGGCAGTAGAAAGAATAATTCCGATAATCGTAACGATGGTACGGGTTTTATTCTTTTTTAAATTGGCGAGTGTGATTTTGTGGAAGATATTCATGCACGAATCACCTCATCCCGTGTAATTTTACCGTCTTCGATGGCAATGATACGGTCTGCCTGAAGCGCAATGTTTTCATCATGGGTAATGACAACCAAAGTCTGGTTGAATTTCTGATTGGAATATTTTAAGAGTTCCACAATTTCCTGACTGTTTTTGGAATCTAAGTTTCCGGTAGGCTCATCAGCTAAGACAACAGCAGGAGCGTTTATTAATGCACGGCCGATGGAGACACGCTGCTGCTGACCACCGGAAAGCTGGTTTGGAAGATGATTTTCCCGTCCTTTTAAAGAAAGAATTTCCAGCAGTTCATTTAAATGCTCTTGGTTGACCGGGCGTCCATCCATGCGGACTGGAAGTGTCATGTTTTCAACGACATTCAGTACCGGAATCAGATTATAAAACTGGTAAATCAGTCCGACCTGACGCCTGCGGAAGATAGCAAGCTGTTCCTCCTTTTGCGCATAGACATCAGTTCCTTCCATATAGACTTTGCCGGAGGTTGGTGTATCGACACCGCCTAAAATGTGAAGCAGTGTGGATTTGCCGGAACCGGATGGCCCGATGATAGCGAGAAATTCGCCTTTGTTGACAGAAAAAGAAACGTGGTCTAAGGCAACCACCTGATTTTCTCCTGTTCCATAGATTTTTGTGAGATTTTCAGCTCGTAAGATTTCCATAAGTAACTCCTTTCCATTTGATGCGATTCTAATGAGAAGTATAAGCACCCCAGATGACAGGAGCATGACTTTTCAGTGACAGTTCTGTCACTTTTTATAGAATTTCAGAATGAAACGTGCACCGCCTTCTTTGCGGTTCTCGGCTTTTAAGGTTCCGTTTTCTTTGGAGACAATCATGCGGGAGAGGG
Organism: Roseburia sp.; assembly: GCA_050873725.1. Classification (GTDB taxonomy): domain Bacteria; phylum Bacillota; class Clostridia; order Lachnospirales; family Lachnospiraceae; genus Roseburia_C. The sequence continues at coordinate 6,110 of JBNMJI010000025.1, read as the reverse complement.
AAAGACCGATGCCGATGCTCTGACCGGTGGCATTTTTCCCTTTGTAAAAGCGTTCAAAAAGATGCGGGATATCTTCCGGCAGAAAACCACTTCCATTGTCTTCAATCACGATAGAAACATAGATTGGATTGTCGGTCACTGTAACATCAATCCTGCCACCGGAAGGTGTGTGCTCCATGCAGTTCTTTAAGATATTGCCAAGGGCTTCCGCCGTCCATCGTAAATCCGTAGAAAAAGAAAAATCCTCCGGCTCTATGGTTTCATGATACTGGATATCGCGAAGCTCCAGCGGAATGAGTAAAGGTGCAGCCGCAGTGGAGAGCAGTTCTTTGACAGAAGTTTCGGTCTGGTGAAAAGTAATCGTTCCTGCGTCCATGGAAGATAATTTCAGTAAAGTTTCAATGAGCCAGTCCATCCGGTCAATTAACATGGATAATTCCCGCAGGGCTTCCCGTCGCTTCTCATCGGAAAGAGCCGGCTCTTTTAAGAGCGTCAGCAAAAGGCGGATGGAAGTAAGGGGAGAGCGGAGCTGATGGGAAATATCAGCCATGGCATCCGCAAGATATTTTTTATCGTTCTCAAGAGCCTGATTCTGCTCCGCAAGCCGTCTGGTCAGTTTGGCAAGCTCGTTTTGTAAAATTGCCAGTTCACCTTCCATATAGTCACTGAAATCACCGCTGCTGTTACTGTGCAGCATCGTATCTAACTGCTGGCTTAAGGATTCCACCTTTCGGTATCGCTTTCTGGTGAAAATCATAAAAATAAGAATCAAAATAAGTGATGCAGAAAGGATGATTACACCACAGATACGATTTAAATAAAATCCGATGCCTGAAAATATAAGGCTTACAAGCAGCTGCAGAAACAGGCACTTTTTGATTTCTGGATTGCGTAAAAATTTCATAGAGACTCCTTTTTGGAAAATACATTTCCTTCGGTTATCATGGTATTCATATTTATAACAGGTTTTTCCACAGTTCAATTAGTCACCAAGCTTATAGCCCAGCCCACGGATGGTTTTGATATATTCCGGGTGTGCCGGGTCAGCTTCGATTTTTTCCCGAAGCCTTTTGATATAGACAGTAAGGGTATTGTCGTTTACAAATTCTCCTGCCATATCCCATAGCTCATCCAAAAGCCGGCTTCGTGTAAGGACGATGCCCTGATTGGAAAGGAAGAGTAGGAGCAGCCGGTATTCCAGGGCGGAAAGAGTCAGTTCCACATTATTCTTATAGACCAGTCCCCGTACGGTATCTACTTTCAGCGCATGATATTCCAAAGGCTGGCTGCCACGGTGATAGCGGCGGAGAACACTGTTCATTCTGGAAATCAGTTCTCTTGGCCGGAAGGGCTTGGAAATATAGTCATCGGCACCAAGGTCAAGTCCTGCGACCACGCTATACTCATCATCTGATGCCGTCAGAAAAATAACCGGAATATCCGAATTTGCCTTGATGGCACTGCACAACGAAAAACCACTTCCATCCGGCAGTGAGACATCAGGCAGCGCTAAATCAAAGTGATACTGCCCGGAATCTAATAAATCCCTGGCACTTTTCTGATTATTTGCAGAAGTAACCTGGAAACCCTCCTGATTTAAAAATGTCTGTAAACTGGAAACAATACTTGTATCATCATCTACAAGAAGTACATGTGCCATGTTTTCTTCTCCTTACAATTAATTTATAGAAGGTGCGGATTGACAAAATACTCGCATAAAATAATCTGGGTTATCCAGAGGATATTTGTTTATGGGATGGAAAATGCCAGTTGTTCTTAGCTGCATGTTTTGCTTGATGATAAACTGTCTTTCCGCTTGCTTTGACCGGATATCTGCACTGTCCGCCGGGTGCGGATGCGGTATAAGACCTGCAAGGGGCACTAGGAATTTCGGCAGGCAAAACATTTTGTCCGGCAACCGGTGCAAATTCACATCCATGTTCATATGCACCTCGCTGGCACGTCCATGTGCCAGCGTTGCCTGTTGCCGGACGAAATTCCAAGTGCCCCTAACAGCCCTTCTTAGGCATCCGCACTTTGACGGACTGTACAGATAGACTGTCAAACATTGGAAAGACGGTTTTTATAGACAAAAGCAAAATATGCAGCTTAGAACTACGGTATTTTATATCCAAAACAAATATCCTTTGGATAACAGGATTATTTTAACAAGGATTATATAGTGTCAATCCGCCGCGTTTATAGAAGTCATTGTAGCATAAAGAAACTTGCATTTGCAAAAGAAACAGTATAAGATGGACAGTTGTGATGAAAAATAAGCTGGTAAAGGCAAGAGGGATAGACAGATGAAGCAGAATTTAAAGAAAATGATTTCTTATTATAAACCATATCTTGGCGTATTTTTTATCGATATGTTTTTTGCACTGTTAGCAGCAGTGGCGGCACTGGTGATTCCGCTGATTGTACGGTATATTACATCAACAGTGGTATATCTGCCGGAGCAGGATGCAGTAAAGACAATCGGAAAGCTTGCTTTGTTTATGGTGGTGTTGGTAGCCATTCAGTGTTACAGCAATTATTATATTTCTAATAATGGTCATGTAATGGGTGCCAAAATAGAATATTATATGCGGGCAGAAATATTTGCTCATTATCAGAAACTGTCCTTTGCATTTTATGATAATCAGAAGGTCGGACAACTGATGGCGAGAATTACCACGGACCTTTTTGATATCAGCGAACTGCTGCACCATGGACCGGAAAATATTGTGATTTCCCTGATTAAGATAATTGGAGCATTTGTTATTATGATGGGAATCAGTCCGAAGCTTACAGTGGCGGCATTTGCACTGGTACCGTTTATGATAGCGTATGCATATTTCTTTAATAAGCGTATGAAAAAGGCATTCCGGCAGAACCGTATTAAAATAGCGGATATCAACAGCCAGATAGAGGACAACCTTTCCGGTATCCGCGTAGTAAAATCCTTTGCTAATGAAGAAGTCGAACAGGAAAAATTCAGCCGCGGAAACAAAGGCTTCTTAGATGCCAAGAAGAACAGCTATCTCTTTATGGGTGGTTATCAGGCGGGACTGACTGCATTTACCACGTTGATTACCGTAGTAGTGGTGATTGCCGGAGCACTGTGGATTCCGGGTGGCAGTGTGAGTATTACGGATTTGATTACGTTCCTTTTATATATCAATGTATTTACCGAGCCGGTTAAGACGCTGATTGATTTTACCGAGCAGTTCCAGAATGGATATTCCGGCTTTGAACGGTTTATGGAGATTCTTTCCATTGAACCGGATATTTCGGATGAGGAAAATGCCATTGACATGGAAAATGTGCGTGGAGAAGTAGAATTTCAGGATGTTTCCTTCCGGTATGAAGAACATTTAAGCCGCGTTTTAAGGCATATAAATCTGAAAGTTCCGGCAGGAAGCTATGTGGCACTGGTGGGAACTTCAGGTGCCGGAAAGACAACCCTTTGCAGCCTGATACCAAGATTTTATGATGTGTCAGAGGGCAGAATTTTAATTGATGGCTGTGATATCCGCCACTATAAATTAAAAAGTTTAAGAGACCACATTGGCATTGTCCAGCAGGATGTTTATTTGTTTGCCGGAACCATTTTTGAAAATATTGCTTATGGCAAACCGGATGCGACAAGGCAAGAAGTCATTGAGGCAGCAAAGAATGCCAATGCCCATGAATTTATTTTATCACTGCCGGATGGTTATGATACAGATATCGGACAGCGGGGTGTAAAACTTTCCGGCGGTCAGAAACAGCGGCTCTCCATTGCCCGGGTATTTTTAAAGAATCCGCCGATTCTTATTTTTGATGAAGCAACCTCAGCACTGGATAACGAAAGTGAAAAGGTGGTACAGGAATCACTAGAGAAGCTGGCGAAGAACCGGACAACATTTGTAATTGCCCACAGGCTTTCTACGATAGAAAATGCAGGGCGTATTCTGGTGCTGACTGAGCAGGGAATCGAAGAAGAGGGCACCCATGAGGAGCTGCTTGCACGGAATGGAATTTATGCAGGGCTATATCATACCCATTGATATTGAGAAAAGCTATTTATAAAATTTGTATGAAGTTCACGCGGTTTGCTTGAGAAATTTTACTTTTTCTGCTATATTGCAATAGGTAGACAAATCAATTCAGTGTGAAATACACTTTAATTATTAGAAAGAAGGATGTTAAAATGACAAAAATTGATATTATTTCAGGCTTCTTAGGAGCTGGAAAGACCACATTTATCAAGAAAATGATAGAAGAGGCTTTTGTTGGTGAGAAGCTGGTACTGATTGAAAATGAATTTGGTGAAGTTGGTATCGACGGCGGATTCTTAAAGGATTCCGGCATTGAGATTACCGAGATGAACTCAGGATGTATCTGCTGTTCCTTGGTAGGAGACTTTGGAAAGAATTTAAATGAAGTAATTACTAAATTCCATCCGGACCGTATCTTAATCGAGCCGTCAGGAGTTGGTAAACTTTCTGACGTAATGAAATCTGTTATTGATGTGGAAAAAGAGCAGGATGTGAAATTAAATGCACTGGTTACAGTTGTAAATGCAAAGAAAGCATCCAAACAGATGAAAGCCTTTGGCGAATTCTTCAATAACCAGATTGAATTTGCAACAACAATCGTATTAAGCAGAACCCAGAGCACAACACCGGAGCAGTTAGAACTTTGCGTAAAACAGATGCAGGAATTAAATGGCAAGGCTGCAATCATTACAACTCCTTGGGATGCCATCAAAGGTGAGCAGATTCTCAAAGTTATGGAAGGACAGGATTCTCTTGAGATGAAACTTCTTGCAGAGGCACATCATAAAGCAGAAGAGGAAGAACATGAGCACCATCATGACCATGACCATGAAGACCATGACCACGATCACGACCACGAAGAGCATGAGCACCATCATGACCATGACCACGAGGAGCATGAACACCATCACGATCACGACCATGAGGAGCATGAACATCATCATGAGCATGGCGAGAACTGCACCTGCGGATGCCATGACCATGACCACGAACATCATCATCACCATCATGCAGATGAGGTATTTACAAGCTGGGGCAAAGAGACTCCGCATAAATTTACCCGTGAGAAGATTGAAGAGGTATTAAAGACCTTATCCGAGAGCGAAGAGTATGGTATGATTCTCCGCGCAAAAGGAATGGTAGAGGATGTCAATGGTTCCTGGATTTACTTTGATATGGTTCCAGGCGAGTATGAATTAAGAGACGGAGAGCCGGATTACACCGGAAGACTCTGTGTCATTGGTTCTAAGATTGACGAACACAAGATTGAAGAATTATTCGGCATTGCATAATGCCCGTCAGATAGGAAAGGGGAAACCATGCAGGAGATTCCAGTATATTTATTTACCGGATTTATGGATAGCGGTAAGACCACATTAATCAAAGAAACACTTTTTGAAAATGATTTCGGCGGGGACAACCGTACGGTAATTATTGTCTGTGAAGACGGCGATGAAGAATATGATGAAGCAAAATTAAATACCATTAATGCGAAGGTTGCGATGATTGAGGAGCAGGAAGATTTTACAACAGAAACCTTGCAGAAGATTCAGGAGACATACAAACCGGAGCAGATTTTTATTGAGTATAACGGTACCTGGGATATTGCTACGTTGCTTGAGACAAAGATGCCGGATGGCTGGGTAATCGTACAGTCTTTGGCAACCGTAGATGCCACTACATTTGAAATGTATCTTGCCAATATGCGTGCCATGATTATGGAGCAGTTATTTAAGGCAGACGTAGTAATCTTTAACCGTTGTGATGACAATACACCAAAGGGCAAGTTCCGCCGTGCCGTAAAAGCACAGAACCGTCCGGCACAGATTGTATACGAGCGTGCTGATGGAACGATTGATGAGAGTGCCGATGAAGAACTGCCATTTGACATCAATGCAGATGTCATTGATATTACGGATGCAGATTATGCAATCTGGTATATGGATGCACAGGATAATCCGAAGAAATACGATGGCAAGAAAATCAAATTCCTTGCGTTGGTATATAATCCGGAAAAGATGAGCAGGAAGGGCATGTTTGTGCCAGGACGTTTTGCCATGACCTGTTGTGTAGAGGATGTACAGT
>JBNMJI010000024.1:0-14025 GCA_050873725.1 Roseburia sp. | reverse complement strand
TCGGCAGAAGTATGCCCGCATCATTTTACACTGACATCCGATGACATGGTAGAGGGAGATACCAATTATAAGATGAATCCGCCGCTTCGCCGCAAAGAAGATGTGGAAGCATTGAAAAAGGGACTTTCCGATGGAACCATGGAAGTTATTTCTACAGACCATGCACCACATACAGCAGATGAAAAAAATAACAGCATGGTAAAGGCACCATTTGGAATCGTTGGAATGGAAACTGCAGCAGCACTGACTTATACAGAGCTGGTACTGGGCGGATACTTAACACCGATGCAGATGGTGGAGAAAATGAGCTATAATCCGGCACAGATTCTTCATTTGAAGAAGGGAACCTTAGAAGAGGGAAGTATGGCAGATGTTATGCTCTTTGACCCGGAGTGTACTTATGTGATTGATAAGAACAAGTTCTGGTCTAAAGCAAAGAATACACCATTCCATGGCAGAAAAGTAACCGGTAAAGTAATGATGACAATCTGTGACGGTAAAATAGTATACGATGCCGCAGAAGAATAAGAAAAAGAAAGGCTTAAAGATATGATTAACAAATTAATTAACAAAATCGAGAAAACCCACGCACCAATCGTAGTCGGCTTAGATCCGATGTTAGATTATGTTCCGGAACATATCAAGGCAGCAGCATTTAAGGAGAATGGAGAGACTTTGGAAGGAGCAGCAGAAGCAATCTGGCAGTTTAACAAAGCAATTGTAGATGCAACTTATGACTTGATTCCTGCTGTAAAACCGCAGATTGCCATGTATGAACAGTTTGGCGTAGAAGGTGTGAAAGCATATCAGAAGACAGTAGACTACTGCCACTCCAAAGACCTTGTAGTAATCGGAGATGTAAAACGTGGCGATATCGGTTCTACCTCTGCAGCTTATGCAGTGGGACACCTTGGCAAAGTTCAGGTGGGAAGTAAGAAGCTTTCTGCATTTGATGAAGACTTTGCAACGGTCAATCCATATCTTGGTTCCGATGGAATCAAGCCTTTCTTAGAAGTATGTAAAGAAGAGAAAAAAGGAATCTTCATTTTAGTTAAGACCAGTAATCCATCCAGTGGAGAATTCCAGGACAGATTAATTGATGGCAGACCACTGTATGAATATGTCGGTGAAAAGGTAGCACAGTGGGGCGAAGAAGTCATGGGAGATAACTACAGCTATGTTGGAGCAGTAGTAGGAGCAACCTATCCGGAAATCGGAAAAGTGCTTCGTAAAGTAATGCCAAAGAGCTTTATCTTAGTTCCAGGATACGGTGCCCAGGGTGGAAAAGGAGCAGATCTGGTACACTATTTCGATGAAAACGGACTGGGTGCAATTGTCAATTCCTCCCGTGGAATCATTGCAGCATATAAGCAGGAAGCATATGCATCCTTTGGAGCAGAGCATTTCGCAGATGCATCCAGAGCAGCAGTAGAAGCAATGATTAAAGATATCGATGGAGCTTTACAGGCAAGATAGGAGAAAAAATGGCAGAGAAATTTAAAGAACAGGCAATTATTATCCGCCAGGAAGAAATTGCGGATGACATATACAGCATGTGGCTGCGTACCGAAGAGATTGCAGCACATGCAAAGGCAGGTCAGTTTGTATCTGTATATTGTAATGAAGGAAGCAGACTGCTTCCAAGACCAATCAGTATCTGTGAAATTGATAAAAAAGATAATGCCATTCGTCTGGTATACCGTAAAGTTGGAAAAGGAACAGAAGAGTTTTCTGGTATGCATACCGGAGGCATCCTTAATATAACAGGACCACTGGGAAATGGATTTCCGAAGAAAGAAAAGAAAGCATTCCTAATCGGCGGAGGAATCGGTATTCCTCCAATGTTAGAGCTGGCAAAAGAATTAGACTGTGAGAAACAGATGATTCTTGGATTCCGCGATGAACTTTTCCTGATGGATGAATTCCGTGAAGAAGGAGAAGTCTATGTGGCAACCGAGGACGGAAGTGCCGGAACAGAAGGAAATGTACTGGATGCCATTCGTGAAAATGGCCTGACTGCAGATATTATTTATGCCTGCGGACCAAAGCCGATGTTAGCAGCCATCAAGGAATATGCAAAAGAGAAACAGATTGAGTGCTGGATTTCCATGGAAGAGCGTATGGCATGCGGAATCGGAGCCTGCTTAGCCTGCGTATGCCAGTCTAAGGACAAGGACGAGCATTCCAATGTCAATAACAAACGTGTATGTAAAGAAGGACCGGTTTTCCGGGCTGAGGAGGTGGAACTTTAATGAATACAAGAGTAAATCTGGCAGGAGTATTATTGAAGAACCCTATTATGACAGCATCCGGAACTTTTGGATCAGGTCAGGAATACAGTGAATTTGTAGATTTGAATAAATTAGGTGCAGTAGTAACCAAAGGTGTTGCCAATGTACCATGGCCGGGTAATCCTACACCCCGTGTAGCAGAGGTATATGGTGGAATGTTAAATGCCATCGGTTTGCAGAATCCGGGCATTGATGTATTTGTACAGCGTGATATTCCATTTCTTACCCACTATGATACACGCATCATTGTAAATGTATGTGGAAAGACAGCATCCGATTATGTAGAAGTTGTGGAAAGATTAGCAGAGCAGCCAGTAGATATGCTGGAAATCAACATTTCCTGTCCGAATGTAAAGGAAGGCGGCATTGCCTTTGGACAGAGCTCAGCTTCTGTAGAAGAGATTACAAAAGAAGTAAAGAAATATGCCAAACAGCCGGTTATCATGAAATTAAGCCCGAATGTAACGGATATTACAGAGATGGCAAAGGCAGCAGAGGCTGGTGGAGCAGATGTTATTTCCCTGATTAATACATTGACCGGAATGAAAATTGATGTAAACCGCAGAAAATTTGCTTTGGCAAACAGAACCGGCGGAATGTCCGGCCCGGCAGTACATCCGATTGCTGTGCGCATGGTATATCAGGCAGCACAGGCAGTCAATATTCCAATTATCGGAATGGGCGGTGTACAGAGCGCAGAGGATGCATTGGAACTGATATTGGCAGGAGCTACTGCGGTATCTGTGGGAACTGCGAACTTTACCAATCCTACGGCAACCATTGATATTATCAATGGCATACAGGATTACATGGCAAATAATGGCATTGAAGATATCAATGAACTGATTGGCGCAGTCACTGATTAATGGTGCTGTTTAGGTGCTGTTGAAGAAATAAAATAATACTCAGGGATAAAAGATAAGAAATATAATTGCCGGAAAGGATAGGAACCGTGGAAAAGATTTGGGAATTTTTTGAAAATCTTGATGAATTTGTATATGTTTCAGATATTGATACATATGAGCTTGTGCATATGAATCGGAAAACGCGGGAAACCTATGGATTTCATACGCTGGAGGAAATCGAAGGGAAGAAATGCTATGAGGTGATGCAGCATAGTGCAGCACCTTGTGGCATGTGCAATAATCAGGAACTGATAGCGGGCGAATTTAAGGAATGGAAGTATTATAATCCGATTCTTGATAAACATCTGATGTTAAAAGATACTATGTTAGAACAGGATGGACGACGTTATCGGGTCGAAATTGCGCTGGATGTCAGTAATGAAGAACAACAGGGAAGCCTGATTCAAAACTATGAAAATATGGAGGCCTTTATCAATGAAGGCTTAAGAATTGCCTTGTATGCACCTACACCGGATCAGTCCTTAGAGATTATTTTAGAGTATCTGGGAAAGGCACTGAATGGAGAGCGTACCTATATCTTTGAAAGAAATCTTCTGGGAAATGATGATAATACCTATGAATGGGTAGCAAACGGTGTCAAACCGGAGAAGGATAATTTACAGAATGTTCCGGCTGAAGTATGCGAGAACTGGTATCACAACTTTAGTGAAAGCAGAAATATTATCATTGGCGATGTAGAAGAGATACGAGAGAGTGATCCTCTTCAGTATGAGAATCTGAAACGGCAGAATATTTCGTCTTTGGTGGTAGTTCCGTTATATGAAGACCAGAAAGTAATTGGTTTTTATGGAGTTGATAATCCTCCTGTAAAATTACTGGATTATACCTCTAATATGCTTCAGATTATGGGATATTTTATTGTATCCAGTATCAGACGGCGGAATCTGGTCCGTGAATTAGAGCAGATGAGCTACAGCGACCAGCTGACGAAACTTGGAAACCGTTTTGCAATGGAACGATATGTTGCAGATGTACCAAGAGGGGCAAGCTTTGGTGTAGTATATTGTGATATAACCGGACTTAAGAAGGTGAATGATACCTTAGGACATCAGGCAGGTGACCAGTTGATTTTACGTGCCAGCGAAGTGCTTCGGGAGGAGTTCTCAGAGTATGGTCTATTCCGCATCGGCGGTGATGAGCTTTTGGCATTGTGTGCAGACATCGGAGAAGATGAACTGAAGCAGAAAGTAGAACATATGAAGGCCGACATGAAACAGAAAGATGTGGTAATGGCAGTTGGAACAGTCTGGCAGGAGGACTGGAAGCTGGGACTTGATATTCTGCTGACGGAATCCGAAAGCCGGATGTATGAAGAAAAAGCAGCTTATTATAAAAATACCGGCATAGACCGGCGGCATTAAGAAAATCCCCCTTTGCAGGATTGGGACAGGAAACCCAGATCCGGCAAAGGGGGATATTTATTCTTTCGACTAATCATTAAAATATTCCAGGTAGTCACGTTCATCTGCAAATAACATATACGTTCCATTGATATATCCCATGTATCCGTCTGCAACAAAATATCCTTTCATAAAAGCACATCCTTTCTTTTTTGTTTATACATTTCGAATTAAAGTTGTTATCCATCTGATAAAACTATCTTATATTATGTACTGTCCTATAAAATGTACATATATTATGTAAACTAAATTGGAGAACAGGATAGAAAAATCAAATTGCATAATAAAAACAGATGGACGGAAAGGAAAACAAACAGGAAGAATTTATATTATCTTAAGGAAAACGCATTGAGGTTTTCAGGGAAGTATGGTAGCATAAGAAATTAGGTAAAAGAAAAAAGTGATATATTTCACAGTTGACATATTCAGGAGGTTTCATACATGGAAGCATATAAGAAAGAGTTTATAGAATTTATGGTAGAGAGCGAGGTTTTAAAGTTTGGTGACTTCACATTAAAGAGTGGAAGAAAGTCTCCTTTCTTTATGAATGCCGGTGCATATGTAACCGGTTCACAGTTATCCCGCCTTGGAGAATATTATGCAAAAGCAATTCACGACCACTATGGTACTGATTTTGATGTACTGTTTGGACCGGCATATAAAGGAATTCCGCTTTCTGTTGCAACAACAATCGCATTCAGCCGTCTGTATGGCAAAGAGATTCGTTACTGCTCTAACCGTAAAGAAGTAAAAGACCATGGCGATACCGGAATTTTACTTGGAAGTAAAATCAAAGATGGTGACCGCGTTGTCATTATCGAAGATGTAACTACATCCGGAAAATCCATTCAGGAGACATTCCCAATCATTCAGGCACAGGGAGATGTAACCATCCTTGGACTGATGGTATCCTTAAACCGTATGGAAAAGGGACTTGAGACAGATAAATGTGCATTGGATGAGATTCAGGAGAAATACGGTTTCCCTGCAAATGCAATTGTTAGCATGGCAGATGTGGTAGAGTGCTTATATAACCGTCCTTGCCAGGGCAAGCTTATCATCGATGATAAGACGAAAGAAGCAATTGATAAATATTATGAGCAGTATGGGGCAAAATAAACAGCAAAAATGAAATGGGGAAAAGGAATTGAGTCAGAAGACGAGAAAACTACTTCGCATCGGAGCATGGATTTTATTCGTGATATATCTGGGTCTGCTTTGCTATTTCCTGTTTTTCTCAGAAATGCTGGGAAGAACCTATTCCGAAAGAAGCTACCATTATAATCTTATGCCCTTAAAAGAAATCAAGCGATTTATTATTTACCGGAAGGCGCTGGGTGCGAAAGCAGTCTGCTTTAATCTTCTGGGAAATATTGTCGCATTTATTCCTTATGGAATGTTGCTGCCATTACTGGCGCATAACCAGAGAAAGTTCTACCGGGTAGTGCTTTTAAGCTTCGACTTCAGCCTGCTGGTAGAACTGGTGCAGCTTGTGTCCAAGGTAGGAAGCTTTGATGTAGACGATCTGATTTTAAATACCATCGGCGGGGCGATTGGATATGTTGGATTTTTGCTGGCAAATCATATCCGGTGTCACAAATTTGAGCAGAAAGAATAGACTTCGGTACAAAATGTATCGGGAGAAAGAACATGAGAAAAAGACGAAGAGGATACAGAAAATATAAATTTACAGAAAAGACACTTTCGAAAAGAGGAATTACAGCACTTGTACTGGCATTGCTGTCACTGATTAGTTTTGCGGTGATGGTAGTCCTTGCGTTCAAAAGTGCTGGTAATTTAAGCATATACATAGCCTGCTATGGAATCCTTGCCTTTTTTGCAGCATTAGCCGCAGTGATTCTTGCAATTTTAAGCCTGAAGGAGGAAAATTCATTTCGCAGCATTCCTTACGCTGCCACATTTTTCTCAATCCTTTCACTGCTTATCTGGATTGCTGTCTATGCAGGCGGCATTCTGTTGTAGGCAAAATAAGAGATATAAAGGAAAGAAAGTATGGAATATCAGAATTTAAATGCAGAAGAAAGAGAAGCAATAACAGAACGACTGGATTTGGTAACGGAGCGGATACATGAACTTGCGGAAGAACCGGAGGTTTGTGAGCCGTTCCGTGCTTATTTTAAAAGAACCGCAGCATTTATCATGAAAACGGAAGAAGTATTACGGCAGGTATTAAATGACACCTTCCGCAGTCAGAGCCGGGAAACATTACAGAAGATAAATGAAGGATTGTATGCGGACATTTTACCGGAACATTATAAAGAAAGCTATGGAAATCCGGATTATGCCACTGAAACCTTAGGTGAAGAATACGGCACACTCCTTAGTATGCTCTACGCAGAGCTTCGAAGCTTGATTCCTTATGCTTATGAAGGCGATGTGGAAGCCTACACCTGCTTCTGTGAATTGTTTATTCAGGTTTATACCTGTTTTAATGATGAAGAGGGAACGACGCCAAAAGAAGTGCAGCAGGCAATTTACTGGTTCTTCCATGATTACAGTGAATTATTTACAGAACGCAGCATCTGTGAAATGGTAGATGCGAACCGGGATTTCTTTACACGGATTGTAATGGATTCTGATTTGCAGGATTTAAAATACCTTTATTATTATGGTGAGCCAATCGGAGAAAATGAAATCCGGATGGCAGAATATATGAATCAGCTTCCGCAGGAGAAGATTCAGGCGATGGCGGATACTTATACGGAAGGCTATCGGATTGGCTTTGTTACCACCGGAAAAGATTTATCCATAAAATCTACCGTAAATGTGGAATATGCCATCGGAATGGAACGTATGGTGCGGGCTGCAATTGCAAATTTTGAGAAGATGGGATTAAAACCGACGATTTACCGGGATGCATTTTCTTCCTTTCGGAACCGTGGCAATTCCAAACGTGGCTGCTATGCGACTTCTGTGAACCGCCAGTTTGATTATGACCATAAAGCGGATAAAGCAGTATATTTAGATAAAGCCTTTGTGGAACGCCGCTTAGAGACACTGCGTACCGTATATGAAGATAAGAAAGAACTGGCAGCAGGCTATGCAGGACCGGCTGTAATCGAGGTGTTCGGAGAGCCGTTATTTGAGCCGGAAAATAAGAAAGCAGCATGCCATTACAGTGACAAGCAGAATGAATTAAATGTCTACTATGCATCACAGGCAGGACAGATTACCAATCAGTATATCAAGGGAGAGGAAAGAAGCTTTACCATCATTGCATATCCGCTTCCACAGATTGGCAGCAATTTTGAAGAAATCTTTGATAAGACCGTAGAATTAAATACGCTGGATTATACTTTGTACCGGGATATGCAGGCAAAAATTATTGCAGTGTTAGACCAGGGCGTCCGGGCACATATCAGAGGAAAAGGTGATAATGAAACAGATATGACCGTGGAATTATACCGTCTTAAGAATTCACAGAAAGAGACTATCTTTGAAAACTGTGTGGCAGATGTCAATATTCCGGTGGGGGAAGTATTTACTTCACCGGTGCTTACCAGAACCCATGGCGTGCTGCATGTATCCTATGTTTATCTCAACGGACTTCGTTATGAGAACCTGAAAATGACGTTTGAAGATGGAAAAGTTGTGGATTACAGCTGCAGTAATTTTGACAGTGAAGAAGAGAACTGTAAATATATTTATGATAATGTGCTGATGCATCATGATACGCTGCCATTGGGTGAGTTTGCTATCGGAACCAATACCACAGCATACCGGATGGCAAAGGATTTTGATATTGCAGATAAGCTGCCGATTCTGATTGCAGAGAAGACAGGCCCGCATTTTGCAGTGGGAGATACCTGTTATTCCCAGGCAGAGGATACTCCGGTTTATAATCCGGATGGAAAAGAAATTGTGGCAAGAGACAATGAAATCTCAATTCTTCGGAAAGAAGACCAGAGTAAGGCATACTTTAACTGCCATACGGATATTACGATACCGTACGACGAATTAGACTGTATTTATATTGAACGGGCAGATGGCAGTACAGAAGATATCATAAGAGATGGTAAGTTTGTAGTGCCTGGCACAGAAAAACTCAACGAGCCGTTGGAAATTAATACTTCATTTCTGGCGTAAAACAGTGTATACTAAAAGGACAAGTATCTATGAGAAAAGGAGAAAGAAAATGGCAAAAGTAGGAATTGTAATGGGCAGTGATTCAGATATGCCTGTAATGGCAAAAGCAGCAGATATTTTGGAACAGCTTGGAATCGAATATGAGATGACAATTATTTCCGCACATCGTGAGCCGGATGTATTTTTTGAATATGCAAAGAGCGCAGAGAGCAAAGGATTTAAAGTAATTATCGCAGGAGCAGGAATGGCAGCACATCTTCCAGGAATGTGTGCAGCAATCTTCCCTATGCCGGTAATCGGAATTCCGATGCATACCACATCCTTAGGCGGAAGAGATTCTCTTTATTCTATCGTACAGATGCCAACCGGTATTCCGGTAGCAACCGTTGCAATCAATGGCGGAGCAAATGCAGGAATTCTTGCAGCAAAGATTCTTGCAACATCAGATGATGCATTATTGGCACGATTAAAAGAATATTCTAAGAATTTAAAAGAGCAGGTAGAAGCAAAAGATAAGAAGCTTCAGGAAGTCGGCTACAAAGAATACATGAAATAGTGAGCGTAAGTGAGTCAGCGTGCTTGAATAGTTGACAAGCAGCGAAATTGTTAGATTGGAACAGTGAAATAGAGGAAAAAAGAAAAGGGTAGAGAGAAAAAAGTTTTAAAATAAGGTTGAGGAGAATACGAATGAAAACAACACTGATTATTATGGCGGCAGGCATTGGCTCCCGTTTTGGCGGCGGAATTAAGCAGCTTGAGAAGATGGGACCAAATGGCGAAATTATTATGGATTATTCCATTTATGACGCGGTGGAAGCAGGTTTTGACAAGGTTGTATTTATCATTCGCAAGGATATTGAGGCGGATTTTAAAGAAATCATTGGAAACAGAATCGGAAAACAGGTAGAAGTAGACTATGTATTCCAGGATATCAATGATGTACCGGAAGGTTTTACAGTACCGGAAGGCAGAACAAAACCATGGGGAACCGGTCAGGCAGTATTATGCTGCAAAGGCGTAGTGAAGGAACCATTTTTAGTCATCAATGCAGATGATTATTACGGAAAAGAAGCATTTGTAAAGATGCATGATTTTCTGGTAAATCATGAAGAGGATAAGGAAAGATTCCGTCTTGGAATGGCTGGATATATCCTGAAGAACACACTGAGTGATAACGGAACCGTTACCCGTGGTGTCTGTGTGGTGGATGAAAAGAGTGGCTATCTTGAGAAAATTTTAGAAACACACAGTATCTATGCTGATGAAAATGGAAAAGTACATTGTGAAGAAGCTGATGTGGCAGAATGGATTCACCCGGATGTAAATGTATCTATGAACATGTGGGCTGGCTATCCGGATTTTATTGATTATCTGGAAGAAGGCTTCCGTGAGTTCTTAGCACATATTGAAGATAATCCGATGAAGAAAGAGTATCTGCTGCCGAATATTGTGGAATTGCTTTTGAATCAGGATAAGGCAACTGTAAAAGTTTATGAGACAGCAGACCGCTGGTTTGGAGTCACTTATTTGGAGGACAAACCATTTGTTGTGGATTCCATTCGCGGACTGATTAAAGACGGTGTCTATCCGGAAAATCTTTGGGCATAGAATTGGAGGATTGTAACATGAAAAAGAAGAGAATTGTGATTGCATTAGGACATGAAGCATTGGGAACAACACTTCCGGAACAGAAGAAAGCAACCAAGCTTACCGCAAAAGCAATCGGAGATTATATTAAGGATGACTGTCAGGTAGTTCTTTCTCACAGCAATGGACCACAGGTGGGAATGATACATACTGCAATGGCTGAATTCGCAAGAATTTATCCGGAATATACTGCAACTCCGATGTCTGTCTGCTCAGCTATGAGCCAGGGCTATATTGGATACGATTTACAGAATGCCATTCGTACCGAATTATTAAACCGTGGAATTTACAAACCGGTATCCACTGTTTTGACACAGGTAACAGTAGATCCGTATGATGAAGCGTTTTATCATCCAACCAAGATCATCGGCCGTGTCATGACAGAGGAAGAGGCAGAAGCAGAAGAGAAGAAAGGTAACCATACGGTAAAACAGGGCGATGGATACCGCCGTATCGTAGCAGCTCCAAAGCCAATGGATATCGTAGAAATTGATGCAATCCGTGCACTTTCCGATGCAGACCAGGTAGTAATCGCCTGTGGTGGTGGCGGAATCCCTGTATTAGAGCAGGATAATAATTTAAAGGGTGCCAGCGCAGTTATTGAAAAAGACCTTGCAGCAGGCAAACTTGCAGAGCTTTTAGACGCTGACCAGCTCATTATCTTAACCAGTGTTGAGCGTGTATGCTTAAATTATGGCACAGCCAATGAACAGCCATTAGATGAGATGACGGTAGAAGAAGCAAAACAGTATATGGATGAGGGACAGTTTGAAGTAGGAACCATGCTTCCGAAGATTCAGGCAGCAATCGATTACATCGGCAATTCTGCAGTCCGTTCCGTACTGATTGCAAACTTAGAGGAAGCATTAGATGGAGTCAGCGGATTAAAGGGAACTTTAATTCATAAGTAAGACGATATAAGGGAAATGTGAGGGAATCTATGAGAACATCAGAAAGACGCACATTCCATAAGGGCAGCAGGCACTCGGCAGATACCGTATGCCTGTTGCTTGTTATGTGTCTGGTATTTCTGACCGCTTGCGGGAAGGATAAGAAGGACGATACAGTTGCGAATGTGAATACAGAAGAAGCATTAACAAATACAGAAGCACCGGCAACAGAAAGTGTAATTGACACCGAAGAAGTTGTGGATACGGAAACAGAAACAGAGACTGAAACAGAGCATATTCCGGCAGTACTGAATCCGGATACGGTAGTTTATGCAGAAGAGACAGTTTATACGACAACAAGAGTCAATGTGAGAGTAGAGCCTTCTACTGATGCAGAGGTTTACAAGAAATTATCTACAGGAAAAGAACTTACCCGTACTGCAAATGATGGAAGCTGGAGTCAGATTTCGCTGGATGAAGGAACTTATTATATTGCATCTGATTATCTGACCACAGAAAAGCCGCAGGAGCCGGTGGCATTGACCGGCAGTGCAGGAACCGGAATTACATCCGGAAGTGGCGGACATGTCATCTGTATTGACCCGGGACATCAGAGCAGAGGAGACAGTACACCAGAGCCGGTAGCACCGGGATCTTCTGAGACCAAGGCAAGAGTAACCGGAGGAACATCCGGCGTTGCAACCGGACAGACAGAATATCAGCTTAACTTATCCGTCAGCTTAAAATTGCGGGATGAACTGGTGGCAAGAGGCTATACCGTAGTCATGACAAGAGAAACCAATGATGTCAATCTCAGCAACAGCGAGCGGGCAGCCATTGCAACCAATGCGGGAGCAGAAGCATTTGTCCGTATTCATGCCAACGGATCTACCAACAGCGGAGCCAATGGAGCCATGACTATCTGTCAGACCGCGTCCAATCCGTATGTAGGAAGCTTTTACAGCCAGAGCCGTTCTCTTTCCCAGAATATACTGGATAGTCTGTGTGCCCAGACCGGTGCAAAAAAAGAATATGTGTGGGAGACTGATACCATGAGCGGAATTAACTGGAGTACCGTACCGGTAACGATTGTAGAGATGGGATATATGACAAATCCCACCGAAGATTCCAATATGGCAACGGACTCTTATCAGACCCAGATTGCACAGGGAATCGCCAATGGGATCGATGCGTATTTTGCCGGTAATTAGGCAAGATAATTAATGACAGCAAAGAGAATGAGATCTTCTTTTGGAGAAGCATTTGCAATGCTGTGGGATTCACCGCTTTTGCAGACGCAGGTGTCACCGGTTTCTAACGCAACGATGGTTCCGTTATCATCATAAGCGGCATGGCCGGAAAGAATGGTGATGATTTCTTCTTCTCCTTCATGCATATGCTTTCCAAGAGAACAGCCCGGTCTTAAGATGAGTTTTGCAATCATCTTGGCTGGGCTTTCGTAATCTATAGGATTGACGGAACGGATAATCTCAACGGTGCCTGTTCCGCCTTTCATATTTTCGTTAAAAATATGTTTTAATTCAGATGCTCTATGATACATATATTACCTCCTGAAATAGTTGTGCTATGCATTACAGTATAGCCAGTGAACAGCCAAATGTAAATATGTATTATAATAGAAAATCATTGCCAATAAGAATGAAAAAGAAACACAGGAGACCTTTATGAATTTATTATCAGCAGAGAATATAACCAAGACATTTACCGGAAGAAAGTTATTTTCCAATGCCTCCTTTTATTTACAGGAGGGAGAGAAAGTCGGAATCGTGGGAATTAACGGAACCGGAAAATCCACTTTACTGAAAATGCTGGCAGGCTTAGAGGAACCGGATGCTGGAGAAATTACCAAGGCAAATCATGCAGTAATCCGTTATCTTCCGCAGATGCCGGGATTCGGAGAAGACGAGACTGTTTTAGAAAGTGTACGGGTAACGGCACACCGGAAAAATCAGGCAGATGCTTCCGGGGAAGATTATCAGATGTGGAATTTAGAGAGCAAGGCAAAGTCCATGCTCACAAGACTTGGTGTATATAATTTTGAATAAAAGACGAAAAACCTATCCGGTGGAGAAAGAAAACGTCTGGCTCTTGTGGCAGTGCTTTTAACACCATGTGATATTCTTCTGTTAGACGAGCCAACGAACCACCTGGATGCAGATATGGCAGAGTGGCTGGAAGGATACTTAAAGGGCTTTAAGGGAACACTGATTATGGTAACCCATGACCGATATTTTTTGGACAGCGTATGCAACCGGATTGTGGAAATTGATAAAGGCTCTATTTACAGCTATCAGGAAAATTATTCCGGCTATCTGAATTTGAAACAGGAGCGTATGGATATGGCAGTTGCCGGGGAACGGAAGCGGCAGTCCATCCTTCGCAAGGAGATTGCCTGGATGCAGCGGGGGGCAAGGGCAAGGTCTACCAAGCAGAAAGCACATATCAAACGTTATGAGAATCTTAGAGACCAGTCGGGACCACAGTTTGATAAGCAGGTGGAATTAAGCTCGGTTTCCAGCCGTATGGGAAAGACTACGGTAGAGCTTCATCATATCAGTAAATCCTATGGAGCAAAAAAGCTGATAGAGGATTTTTCCTATATCTTTCTTAAGAATGACAGAGTCGGATTTGTGGGACATAATGGATGTGGTAAGACCACTTTGATGAAAATCATCGATGGCAGGGTAAAACCGGATGCCGGAGAACTGGTTATCGGACAGACCATAAAGATAGGCTATTATTC
>JBNMJI010000023.1:0-14784 GCA_050873725.1 Roseburia sp. | reverse complement strand
CATAGCTGTAACCCTGTTTTTCAAAAGAGCGGGCATTCAGAATCTGGTCACCACGGCTTGCAGCAGCAGACAGTGGAATCAGAATATTGGGTTTGTGAAGAGCAAGCAATTCACAGATTGCATTTGCACCGGCACGGGAAATCACAAGAGAACTTAAAGCAAACATATCCCTAAGCTCTTTTCCGGCGTATTCAAACTGGACATAGCCGGAACGATTGTTATATAATTTATCTATGTTTCCTTTTCCACAGAGATGGATAATCTGATAGTTGGCAAGCAGGTCATCTAAGAGACCGCGTACAGCATCATTGATGAATTTGGAGCCGCTGCTTCCGCCGACTACTAAGATAACCGGTTTATCCATGGTAAAGCCACAGAGCTTGGCAGCCTGTTCTTTGTCACCGCTTAAAAGTTCCTGGCGGATAGGAGAACCGGTAAGAACTGCCTTATCTTTTGGAAGGTAGTCTACAGTTTCCGGGAAATTACAGCAGACCTTGTAGGCTGCCGGAATTGCAATTTTATTAGCGAGACCAGGTGTCATATCGGACTCATGAATAATAGCAGGAATCCGGAGACGTTTCGCTGCGAGAACGACAGGAACGGAAACGAATCCACCTTTTGAAAAGACAACATCCGGTTTGATTTTTCTTAAAAGAGATACAGACTGTGCGTAACCTTTGATTACACGGAACGGATCCGTGAGATTACGGAGATCCTTATAACGGCGGAGCTTTCCGGAGGAAATTCCATAATAAGGAATGTTCTGTTCTTCAATTAACTGTTTTTCCATGCCGGCATAGGAACCAATATAAGAGATTTCATAACCAGCCTCTTTTAAAGCAGGAAAAAGAGCAATGTTTGGAGTTACATGACCGGCGGTACCACCGCCTGTTAAAACGATTTTTTTCATGAAAAGAATCCTTTCTTTAACATCAGATTACTTACAATGTAAAATGATTTGCTGAATAATATATTATACTCTTGGCAAAAAAAGTCAACTTAATTTAAAATCATATATAATCATAAAAATACCAGAAAATAAAACGGGGGGTATGTGAAAATGAAAGCATTATATTATCGGTACTTATTTGAAAACGTGGAAAATGGAATGATTCAGGCAGGCAGCATCTACAATGAGGATAATGACTGTGGTGTGAATTATGTATATTTATCCGGAAATCCCACAAGCAGTAATGTGAACGGCAGTGTAAATGATAGCATGCAGAGCAGTGTTAATAGTAACACAGAAAGCGGGCTGGAGAAAAATACAGACAACAGTAAGTTAAATGGTATGACAGATACGGGGACCTTAGACAAGAGGACCATCAGAAGATTGACCGGTGCACCGATAGATCTTGTGGTGGTAGGAGAATATACGAGAGACTGCCTGGGCATATTGTATACATTATTGCAAAATACGACAGTTCAGACTGTGATTATGCCTTATGTAGCACCAATTCACCGAATGCTGGTGGAGCAGTGGATACTGGGGGAACAGGATATGGAAGAGAAGACATTACCGGAACAATGGATATTGGAGCCGGAAATGTCACCGGAGAAATTATCAGAATTTTCTTATCTCATCCGGCATCCTTACCATGCATTAAAGAATATGGGGGTGGAAAATGTTTATTTATTATATGGAAATTGTCCGCCCTGTTCTCTGGATGCAGTGCAGAATGCCAGAAAAGGAAATTATTTCGAACTGGCAGATGCAGAGGATTTAGAGACGATAAAGATTATGGAACGGGAATATATTCCGGTGGTCAAAGCCGGATGTATTATTGAAAATAAGTGGGTATTTTATTTTTCTGCATATGGAATGGATGTGGCGGAGCTTTATCAGTTTACCAGAAGATATTATACAAAAGAGGGCTATGACAGGGCACTTCGTCATCCGGAAAACACACAGTATCAGGCAGGAATGCAACGGTTACTGGAGGCATATAAGAAGACTTACGGATTGGAGGCATATGCAGCAGTTATTATGTATGCTGGCCCGGCCCAGGTGAAGGAAAGCGGAAGTAAAATCAATGGTGCCATGTATGAACAGTCTTTTGGCAGGGAAAATCATTGTTCTCCGTATCTGGATGCCGGCGGAACAGTATGCATGTTAAAATGCATCCAGCGAAATGATTATGGAATGCTCCGGAATCAGTTTACCAGGGAGAGCAGAACGCTTCGAATGGGTGTATTGTTTTTGGGGAATGTGGATATGCATAAAAATATGGAAGAGATTTTAAAACGCTACCGGGGCTATGGAAAGACGGTACGGATTGTATCGATTCCGGGCAATGAAGATGTGTCTAAATGGAATCCGGAATTTCCGTGGAAATTTGAAGGAGAGGGTATCCGTTACTGGGTTGGAAATATCAATGAGCGTATGGATACGAAGATATTAAAAGATATTCTGCTGGCTGGATCCTATAACCGGATTATCGGCGTAAATGAAGAGTATGGCTGCTGCCTTTCCGGATATATGTTGGATGGGGAAGAATATCAGCAGCTTTTGTAGAAGATCGCAGAAACAAAGGGAAAAATGGAAAAAGATGCGGCGAAAACACGGCTCTGTCCTCTTTTCAAATGAAAGGTTCCTTTTTATAATAGAAAGAAAAAGGAAAAGAGGTTATAAGAATGGGAGCTTTCGTGAATTTTGTGTATGAATATGCAAATTACATAATTCTGGCAGGAATGCTCTTACAAATGATAATAATTCTGCAGATTTTGGTTAAAGTGAATCGGACAGGCCGCAGATTACAAATGATACAGGAAAAAGTAGAAGATTATCTGAATGTTATATTAACAGAAGACAGTGGAAAAGAAGAACCATTGGTATCGAGACAGGAAGAACAGATGCGGGATTCTATTGAAAAGAAGAGAAAACAGCAGGAAGAAGCGGTATTTAATGCTGTTTTGAAGGAAATTTTTCCTTGATAAATGCATATAGGTTTGATAAAATAAACTCTAATGAAATTTTATTCATAATTAGGGAATTGTGTATAGAAAAAACAAAGGAGTGAATTTGAAATGAGTAAAGTAACATTTGATTACTCAAAGGCAGCTTCCTTCATCAGCGAAGAAGAAGTTGGCTATATGAGCAAACTTGTAGACAATGCAAAAAAAGAGTTATTGGATAAAACCGGAGCCGGAAATGATTTCTTAGGCTGGCTGGATCTTCCGGTAGATTATGATAAGGAAGAGTTCGCAAGAATTCAGAAGGCAGCAGCTAAGATTCAGTCTGATTCTGAAGTGTTAGTAGTAATCGGAATCGGTGGTTCTTACCTTGGCGCAAGAGCAGCAATCGAATTCTTAAGACATGGATTTTATAATAATGTTTCTAAGGAAGTTCGTAAGACTCCTGAGATTTATTATGCAGGAAACAGCATCAGTGGCAGCTACTTACAGGGACTGCTTGATGTAGTAGGAGACCGTGATTTCTCCGTAAATATTATTTCTAAATCAGGAACAACAACTGAGCCGGCAATCGCTTTCCGTATCTTCAAAGAGAAGTTAGAGAAGAAATATGGTAAAGAAGAAGCTGCAAAGAGAATTTATGCAACCACAGATAAAGCAAAGGGAGCATTAAAACATCTTGCAGATGAAGAAGGTTATGAGACATTTGTAGTACCGGATGATGTCGGAGGACGTTTCTCCGTACTTACCGCTGTAGGACTTCTTCCAATCGCAGTAAGTGGCGCAGATATCCAGAAATTAATGGATGGTGCTGCAGAAGGAAGAAAGCTTGCTTTAGAGCAGGATTTCGCAGAGAACGATGCATTACAGTATGCAGCAGTTCGTAACATCTTATTAAGAAAAGGCAAAGCAGTAGAAATCCTTTGCAACTATGAGCCAAGTCTTCATTATGTATCTGAATGGTGGAAACAGTTATTCGGAGAGAGTGAAGGAAAAGACCAGAAGGGTATCTTCCCGGCATCTGTAGATTTAACAACAGACTTACATTCTATGGGACAGTTCATTCAGGATGGTTCCAGAATTATGTTTGAGACTGTTATGAATGTTGAAACTCCAAAGCACAATATCACAATTCAGGAAGAGCCGGTTGACTTAGACGGATTAAATTATCTTGCTGGAAAAGATATGGACTTTGTAAATAAGAGCGCAATGAACGGAACCA
The DNA here is from genome assembly GCA_050873725.1 of Roseburia sp. Lineage (GTDB taxonomy): Bacteria > Bacillota > Clostridia > Lachnospirales > Lachnospiraceae > Roseburia_C. The sequence goes on along the minus strand of JBNMJI010000023.1, from coordinate 10,649 downwards.
TTCTTGCACATACCGATGGTCAGGTTCCAAACTTCATGGTAAAAATTCCAGAGCAGAACGAATTCTACTTAGGAGAATTATTCTACTTCTTCGAGTTTGCATGTGGTGTCAGCGGATACCTGCTTGGCGTAAATCCATTTAACCAGCCAGGTGTAGAAAGCTACAAGAAGAACATGTTCGCATTACTTGGAAAACCAGGTTATGAAGAAGCAAGAGAAGCTTTAATGAAACGTTTATAAAAACTGCTGAAGCAGGGTAAAATCGAATTATTTAAATTTGAATCAGTGCCTTGCACTACAGCAAAAAAGAACTCCATCCGATTGGAAGATCCAACCGGGTGGAGTTCTTTCTATTGCAAAGTTTTATAAAGTGAATGAATTCATGTTTTCTTCCAGGACGGAAGCAATCTCTTTCAGACGATTTGCATTTTCCATGATTTCCTGCATAACATTGCTGACTTCCATAACGGAAGCGGAAGTTTCTTCGGTACTTGCTGCATTCTGCTGGGCGATTGCAGTAAGGTTCTGTACGACATCCACAACATCTCCACGGGCTTTATCAAGCTGGGTTGTTCTGGTAGCAATCTCGCCTACACCATTGATAGAAGAACTGATTCCATCACGAACCTGTTCGAATACCTGTCCGGTCTTATGTACGTTTTCACTCTGCAGATTCATAATAGTCTTAACTTCATCCATGGTCTTAACTGCTTTTTCAGAATCTTCGATTAAAGCATGGATAATCTGGTCAATCTGGTTGGCAGATTCATTGGACTGGTCAGCCAGCTTCTGAATCTGGGATGCAACAACGGCAAATCCGCGTCCTGCTTCACCGGCACGGGCAGCTTCGATAGAAGCATTTAAGGAAAGCAGGTTAGTCTCTTCTGCGATGGAAGAAATCAGGGTTGTTGCCTCTTTGATCTTCATGGCAGAAATATTAGTTGTATTGGTCTGTTCATAAATAACATCGATAGAAGCAATTGCCTGCTGGTTAATGCTATCCAGCTCTTTTAAGGTAGCAGCAGCTTCCTCACTGGATTCACGCATCAGGTTAGCAGTACTTGTAAGGCTTTCTACCTGACTGTTGGTATGTTCAATCATGTTACCCATATTAACGATATCATCGGTAGCTTTCTGGGTTTCAGAAGCCTGGTTGGTAGCACCGGTAGCAATTTCGTTTACTGCGGTTTCTACATTTCCAACGGTTGATGTTGTATGGGATGCATTGGTATCCAGTTCAGTGGATGCATTGTAAAGCAATTCGCTCTGGGACTTAATCTGTGAAACAATTGCAACTAACTTCTCACGTAAATCTCCAATTGCTCTTGCCATCTGTCCGGTTTCATCCTTACGCTTGCTGATACGGATGGTAGTCGGGCTCTCTGCAAAGTTCAGAGAGGAGAAACGTTTGATAACGTTGGTAATCTCTATAATCGGACGGGTCATTTTATTTGCAATAAGGAAAGAAAGGATACCCAGTACAATAAAGATAACAACTGCGGCACCACCGGCGCGGGCATAAATTGCATCTTTCGAACTTAAAATATCTCCACGGTCAGCGGTAATGACTAAAATAGCTGCTTTATTAGAAGTAACATAGTAAGCCGCATATTTTTCAGCACCTCTGAATTCATAAGTTGCCATACCCTTCTGCTGTTCTTTGCCTTCTTCCAAATCGGCTACAACCTGTTTAATGGCTTCGCTTTCTACAGGCTGTCCAACTTTGTCCTCATCCGGATGGTAAATCATGGTTCCGTCGGCTCCAACGACATAGGCGTAACTGGAATCCAGATTGTTGATACGGACGTTGCCAATCAGAGTATCAAGATATGCCTGATTTAAAATAATGTTACCGCTTCGGTTCAACGCTGCATCTACGTTTAATCCACAGGTATCACAGACATCACGCATATAACTTTCTGCCAGAGTAGAAAGTGCATTGGTGGCGACTGGGATAATCATAAATAAAAGAGAAGCAACACTGATGATGATACTCAGCAGAACTAACATTACGACATTAAAACGCATGGAGTGAAGTCCGGCCTTCTCCTTTTTCTCCTTAGGCGCTTTTGGTGCTTTCGGCACTTTCTGCGCTTTCGCAGGCTTTGGAGCCTTTACTGGTTTCTGCTTCGGAGCTTTTACTTTTTCCTTCTTTTGCTTCAAAGCAGGATCTTTTTGCTTACGTTCCTTCATGTAAATACATCCTCCTTATTACTATCACGAAAAAAGACGAAATTCTTTCTAGTGATTTTGCGTAATTATTATAGGAAATTATATCATGAATTGGATAAAAAGTACAGAAACTTGACAAATAAAAATTACTTTGTTATAATCCGTGGCGTAACAAATTTGTAATAAATGTAATAAAAATGAATAAAATGACATATACTTGTTAATAATCCTTAAAAAATGAAAAATATGGTATGTGTTATGGAGGTCAAAATGAATTTAAGAAAAAGAGTGATTGAGAGCACAATTATAGCAGTAATGCTTACCGTTGTAACCGCAGTCACAGCAGTTATGCAGACAGCACCAGTAGAAAATGTACAGGAAACACAGCAGGAAGCAAAAGTTGTGGCAGATGTACAGGCAAATGGCTCCGCCGGCATTATAGAAGAATTGGCATCATTGGGAGACACAGCAACCGCGCAGGCATCCATTGAGCGTGCAGATGTGACAGTCGTTGCAGAAGCACAGGAAGAGGAGCCACAGCTCAGCGAAGAGCAGCAGGCATGGAACAGTAAGCTCATGGCGAATGTGGATGATTTCTTATATATAAGAAGTTCTGCAGATGGAGAGTCTGAAGTAATTGGAAAATTATATAAAGGTGCAGCAGCTGATATTGTAGAAACATTAGACGGCTGGTATCACATTACATCCGGTTCTGTAGACGGATATGTAAAGAGCGAATATTGTGTGGCAGGTCAGGAAGCATACGCTTATGCACAGACTGTATGTGACACTGTAGCGACTGTAACTACCGGCGGACTTCGTGTCCGTAGTGAGGCAAATCCGGAAGCATCTGTCATCAAGGCAGCATCCGAAGGAGACAAACTTGTGGTTGATACACAGACAGAAGCTCCGGAAGGATGGGTTGCAGTCAGCTTAAAGAATTCCACAGCATTTGTTTCAGCAGAGTATGTAACGGTATCCTTAAATGTAACATCAGCAGTTTCCATGGAAGAAGAAAGAGCTGCATTAGCAGAGAAGGCTGCAGAAGAGGAAGCAAAGAAAGCAGCACAGACTACAACAACCATGGTAACACAGAATGCATCTGTAGCAGCAAACTGTGATGAAGTAACACTCCTTGCAGCATTAATCCAGTGTGAGGCAGGCAGCGAATGTTATGAAGGACAGCTGGCAGTCGGAGCAGTTGTTATGAACCGTTTAAGAAGCGGCGCTTATCCATCCAGCCTTTATGATGTTATTTATCAGAGCGGTCAGTTTACACCGGCAGGAAATGGAAAAGTTGCATCCGTTATTTCAAGCGGTGTCAGCGGAAGCTGTTTACAGGCAGCACAGGAAGCATTATCCGGTGTGGATAATACCGGTGGAGCATTAAGTTTCCGTCGTGCAAGTTCCGGTCAGGCAGGAGTAGTAATTGGAAACCATGTATTTTTCTAGGAAAATGTAAGAAAATATAAGAGAGTATAAAAGCAGGGTGTCAAAAGAGTTTTTTGGCACCCTGTTGTAATCTTGGGAAAAGTATAGTAATATGTGAATAGTTATTCAAAAATATAAGTTTTGGAGGGTAAAAATGGAAGGATTAATAGCACTTATCATTTTAGTAATACTTGTACTGGTAATTATTGTGTCCTGTATCAAGATTGTACCGCAGGCAAATGCAGTTGTTGTAGAGCGTCTGGGTGGATATCTTGCAACATGGGGCGTAGGACTTCATTTTAAAGCACCGTTTATTGACCGTATCGCAAAGAGAGTTCTTTTAAAAGAGCAGGTGGTTGATTTCCCACCGCAGCCGGTAATTACCAAAGATAATGTAACCATGCAGATTGACACCGTTGTATATTTCCAGATTACAGACCCGAAGTTATTTGCTTACGGTGTTGAGAATCCGATTATGGCAATCGAAAATCTGACTGCAACCACACTTCGTAATATCATCGGTGATCTGGAATTAGATGAGACACTTACTTCAAGAGAGACTATCAATACCAAGATGAGAGCTTCTCTGGATGTGGCAACAGACCCATGGGGAATTAAAGTAAACCGTGTAGAGTTAAAGAATATCATCCCACCGAAGGCAATTCAGGATGCCATGGAAAAACAGATGAAGGCAGAGCGTGAAAGACGTGAGGCAATTCTTCGGGCAGAAGGTGAGAAGAAATCTACGATTCTTGTAGCAGAAGGTAAGAAAGAATCTGCAATCTTAGACGCAGAGGCAGAGAAAACTGCAGCAATCTTACGTGCAGAGGCGCAGAAGGAAGCAACCGTAAAAGAGGCAGAAGGTCAGGCAGAAGCTATCTTAAAGATTCAGCAGGCAAATGCAGACGGACTTCGTTTCTTAAAAGAAGCAGCACCGGACGATGCTGTATTACAGCTTAAGAGCTTAGAAGCTTTTGCAAAGGCTGCTGATGGAAAGGCAACAAAGATTATCATTCCATCTGAGATACAGGGTGTTGCAGGGCTGGTAAAATCAATTACAGAGGTTGCCGGAGATAAATAATTAAAAAGGAAACCATGAATCGAAACGAAAATCGGGCTGCCACATCTATGTAGGACAGCCCGTTTTGTATAAAAAGAAGAAAAGAGGAGAAATACAATGAATTTAAAAGGACGTAATTTCTTAAAACTGATGGATTTCGAACCGGAAGAAATTCTCTATATGATAGACTTGGCAGCAGACCTGAAAGCAAAGAAAAAACAGGGCATTTTGCATGACAGCCTGATTGGCAAGAATATTGCACTGATTTTTGAAAAGACCAGTACCAGAACCCGCTGCTCTTTTGAAGTGGCAGCCCATGACCTTGGTATGCATGTGACATACCTTGACCCGTCAGGTTCCCAGATTGGAAAGAAAGAGAGTATCCCGGATACCGCAAGAGTTTTGGGACGTATGTTTGACGGAATCGAATATCGTGGTTATGGTCAGGATATCGTAGAAGAGCTGGCAAAATATGCAGGCGTTCCGGTATGGAACGGACTGACCAATGAATTTCATCCGACCCAGATGTTAGCAGATATGCTGACCATCCGTGAGCATCTTGGCAGATTAAAGGGCGTAAAGCTGGCATATATGGGAGATGCCCGTTATAATATGGGAAATTCCCTGATGGTAACCTGTGCAAAACTTGGAATGCATTTTGTGGCATGTACCAATAAGAAATATTTCCCGGATCCAAAGCTGGTTACATATTGTGAAGATGTGGCATCCCGCACAGGCGGAACCATTACTCTGACAGAAGATGCCATGGAAGGAACCAAGGGCGCAGACATTGTCTACACCGATGTGTGGGTATCCATGGGTGAGCCGGAAGAGGCCTGGAAAGAGCGTATTACAGACCTGATGCCATATCAGGTAAATAAGAAGCTGATGGATAACGCAGGAGAGCAGGCATTGTTTATGCATTGTCTCCCGGCATTCCATGACCTTAAGACCAAGATTGGACAGGACGTCTATGAGAAATTCGGATATTCCGAGCTGGAAGTAACCGATGAAGTATTCGAAAGTGAGAAATCCATCGTATTTGATGAAGCAGAGAATCGTATGCATACGATTAAGGCAGTTATGCTTGCAACTTTAGGAGAATAAAGACCTATGAAAGCAAAAATACTTGCAGCACTGCGGGAAGCGGAAGGTTATGTTTCCGGACAGGAGCTTTGCGAACGCTTCGGCGTATCCAGAACCGCAGTGTGGAAAGCAATCAATCAGTTGAAAAAGGATGGCTATGAAATCGAAGCAGTGCAGAACCGGGGCTACCGGATTGTAGGTACACCGGATATCTTAAGCGAAAATGAATTGAGCAGCATCCGTAAAACCGACTGGATTGGAAAGAAAATCTATTATTATGATGAAACAGATTCCACCAATGTGAGAGCCAGCCGTCTGGCAGAAGAGGGAGCCGAGCATGGAACCCTCGTGGTAGCAGACCAGCAGGATGCCGGAAAAGGCAGACGGGGAAGAGGCTGGAGCTCTCTGCCGGGAACCGGAATCTTTATGACACTGATTTTAAAACCGGAGATGAATCCTTCCAATGCATCCATGCTGACTCTGGTGGCAGCCATGGCGGTGGCAAAGGGCATTACCCGATGCACCGGTATGGAAGCAAAGATAAAGTGGCCAAATGATATTGTCATCAACGGGAAAAAAGTGGTAGGAATCCTGACGGAAATGAGTGCACAGATGGATTATGTAAACCATATTGTGGTAGGCATTGGTATCAATGTGAACAACGAAAGTTTCCCGGAAGAGATTGCGCAGAATGCGACATCGCTTCTCTTACAAAGTGGAAAACGGGTAAACCGTGCAGCATTAATAGAAGCTATCTGGGAAGAATTCGAACATTATTATGACCGGTTTATGGCATATCAGGATTTGCGGGATTTGCGGAAGGAATACGATGCAAGCCTTGCCAATAAAGGGCAGAAGGTAAGAGTGTTAGACCCGAAAGAGCCATTTGAGGGAGTGGCACAGGGCATTACCGACCGGGGTGAATTAATCGTAGATACCTGGGAAGCAAGAAAACTGGTATCGTCCGGGGAAGTATCTGTCCGCGGCATTTATGGATATGTATAAATAAGAAAAAGGAGTATGAATATATGGAGCAGGAAGAAATCGTTTTATGCGGTTCCAGCGCTTATACCAAGAAATTTTATCTGAATCCGTTGTTTAACGGACTTCCGGAGGGAATCAAAGAGGACTTGAATATTCTTTGTGTACTGTATACAGAGGATATCGGTGGAACACTGCAGCTCATATTTGACAAAGAAGGAAATCTTAACTTCCGGACAGAATGCGAGGATGGAGATTTCTTTTATGATGAAATCGGCAGTGTGTTGAAAATCAAACAGATGCAGCGGGAAAAGACAGAGCTTTTTGAATCGCTGGAGATGTATTACCGTGTATTTTTCTTGGGAGAAGAATTCACAGAAGATAAGGAGGACTAGTATGTTACTGGCAATTGACGTAGGAAATACCAACATTACCATCGGAGTGTTTCAAGAGGAAAAGTTAATCACAACATTTCGTATGACAACAAAGATGCAGAGAACTTCTGATGAATACGGTATTACAATCATTGATTTATTAGAGCATAATAAGATTTCCCATGATGAAATCAAGGATGCCATCATTTCATCGGTAGTACCAAATGTCATGCATTCCCTCTGCAGCGGAATGATTAAATATTTTGATATTAAGCCAATGGTTGTGGAGCCGGGCGTGAAGACCGGAATCCGCATCACATCCGAGAATCCGGCACAGATTGGAGCAGACCGTATTGTAGATGCGGTAGGTGCTTACGAATTATATGGCGGACCGGTTATCGTAATCGACTATGGTACTGCAACCACCTATGATTTCGTCAATGGAAATGGTGATTTCTTCGCAGGAGTAACTTCTCCAGGAATCCGTATTTCTGCAAAGGCACTCTGGGAAGATGCAGCAAAGCTTCCGGAAATCGAGATTAAGAAACCGTCTACCATCCTTGCAAGAGAAACCATCAGCAGTATGCAGGCAGGACTGGTATTCGGACAGATTGGACAGACAGAATATATCGTAAAAAATATGATAAAAGAATCCGGACTTAAGGATGTAAAAGTAGTTGCAACCGGCGGACTGGGTAAAATCATTGCAAATGAGACAAAATATATTCAGTACTACAATCCGACACTGACATTAGAAGGAATGCGTCTTATTTACGCAAAACAGAAACGATGAAACTGACAATAGGAAATGTAACACTTGATAATAATTTGATATTAGCACCAATGGCAGGGGTAACAGACCTGCCATTTCGTGTACTTTGCAAAGAGCAGGGAGCAGGACTTATCTGCATGGAAATGGTCAGTGCCAAGGGCATTTATTATAATAATAAGAATACCGAAAGCCTGCTTGCCATTGATGAGCGGGAGCATCCGGTTTCCCTGCAGCTTTTTGGTTCCGACCCGGAGATTATGAGCGAGATGGCAAAGCGTATCGAGCATCGTCCCTTTGATATTCTTGACATCAATATGGGATGCCCGGTGCCAAAGGTAGTCAATAACGGCGACGGCTCTGCACTGATGAAAAATCCGCTTCTGGCAGGTGAAATCATCGAAAAGACAGCAAAAGCCATAAAGAAGCCTCTGACGGTAAAAATCAGAAAGGGCTTTGACGATGCCCATGTCAATGCGGTAGAAATGGCGCATATTGCGGAAGAGTCCGGGGCAGCCGCCATTGCAGTGCATGGGCGGACCAGGGAGCAGTACTATTCCGGCAAAGCGGACTGGGAGATTATCCGGAAAGTGAAAGAAGCAGTAAAGATTCCGGTCATCGGAAATGGTGATATATTTACACCACAGGATGCATACCGGATGCAGCAGGAAACCGGCTGTGACGGGCTGATGATAGCCAGAGGAGCACAGGGAAATCCATGGATATTTGCACAGATTAATCATTTCTTAGAAACAGGTGAAGAATTGCCGAAGCCATCTGCCAAAGAAATGGTAGAAATGGTGCTGCGTCATGCAAAGATGCAGATTGCTTTTAAGGGTGAATTTACCGGAATGCGGGAAATGCGCAAGCATGCAGCCTGGTACACCGGTGGCTATAAGCATGCATCCAAGCTTCGAAGCCTGCTTAATGAAGTGGAAACTTATGAGCAGCTGGAGGAATTATTAGAAACCTTTGCATCATATAATGAAGCATGAAATGGTGGAAAAAACTAAAAAGTCTTTTACGCAGGAATAAAAAGGAAAGAAACGCAGACGCTAAAAACAATCTGCAATCGAAGAACAGGAACAGCCAGCAGGATGATCTGATGGAAAAAGAAATTTACTTTCCCTGCAATGCATCTTTTCGAAAAGTAATCGAAGCAGTATTGGAACAGAAAGGCATTTCCTACCGGAACATGCGGCTTTTCGTCATTGATACGGAAGATGGCGCATATCTAAGACAGGAGGAAGAACAGTATATGCTCCGGCAGCTTTATCCGGGACTTAATGCATATACGCTTTGCACCGGTCAGCCGGAACATCACCAAAGGGAAATCGATTATCTCTATGAGGAGCTGGGACTGATTGTAGAAGTGATTGAGAAGAAGGAAAACGCAATGCAAAAAGGAGCCGGTCCGGAAGAGGGCAGACTGATACTGGATTTTGAGGAAAATGGAAGAATCCGGGAAGATTTTTTGTCGGAAAAAAGTATCTATATTTCCATTTATAAAAGGAACTGGTATCAGCGGGCAAATCTTGACATTGAGGTACCTATTGGGTATAATATTATGATTGTTAAGGGAACCGGATTTACAGGTCGTGAAGCGGTTTCAGATCGATTAGAGCGAGAATTTTATGCAGAATAGAAAATCTATAAAAGGAAGGGCTAATGAGCATGGATAAGAAAAACATTTTGACCTATCAGGGTTTACAGAAACTGGAAGACGAGTTACAGAATCTGAAAGTGGTCAGAAGAAAAGAAGTTGCACAGAAGATTAAAGAAGCAAGAGAGCAGGGAGACTTATCTGAGAACGCTGAGTACGATGCAGCAAAAGATGAGCAGCGTGATATCGAAGCAAGAATCGGACAGATTGAGAAAATCTTAAAGAACGCAGAAGTCGTAGTAGAAGAAGAAGTTGACTTAGACAAGATTAACATCGGATGTCAGGTAAAAATTCTTGATATGGAATTCGATGAAGAACTGGAATATAAAATTGTTGGTTCCACAGAAGCAAACAGCTTAAAGGGAAAGATTTCCAACGAGTCTCCGGTTGGTAAAGCATTAATCGGTGCCAGCGTTGGTGACGTAGTAGAAGTTGAGACCCAGATGGGTAACTTAAAATACAAAGTATTAGGAATCCACAGATCAAACTAACAGATTAGGAGAACAAAGATGGCGGAACAGAAGAACGTACAGGAACAGGATATTAACCAGTTAATCAAGGTGCGCCGTGATAAGTTAAAAGAACTTCAGGAAAATGGAAAAGATCCGTTCCAGATAACCAAATATGATGTAACAAACCACAGCACAGATATCAAAGACGACTTTGATGCCTATGAAGGAAAAGAGGTATCTATCGCAGGTCGTATGATGTTCAAACGTGTGATGGGAAAAGCTTCTTTCTGTAATGTACAGGATTTAAAAGGAAGCATTCAGGCATATGTAGCAAGAGACGAAATCGGAGAAGATTCTTATAAAGATTTCAAAAAATATGATATCGGAGATATTTTAGGAATCAAAGGAAAAGTATTTAAGACCAAGACCGGAGAAATCTCTATCCATGCATCTGAGGTAACTTTATTATCCAAGAGCTTACAGATTTTACCGGAGAAGTTCCACGGACTTACTGATACCGATACCAGATATCGTCAGCGTTATGTAGACCTTATCATGAATCAGGAATCCAAGCAGACTTTCATCAAACGTTCCCAGATTATCAAGGAAATCCGTAATTTCTTAGCTGGACGTGACTTCATGGAAGTTGAGACTCCAATGCT
>JBNMJI010000022.1:0-14948 GCA_050873725.1 Roseburia sp. | reverse complement strand
GACTAAGATATTCTTTTAAAAATATTAAAGACAGCTTCCGGCAGAAATGGATTTAATGCAGTGATGTCATCCCAGCCGTTTGAAAGAAGTTCTTTCCTTATAGCAGTAGCAGAAGAAAGACTGCTGTTAAGTGTCGCTTCATGATAGCCGTCTCCGGTTCGCTGAATCAGATAAGGGGTAATGGCGGCGTTCTGTGCCTGAATCGCTTTTAAATATTCAATAGCAAGAATATTATTTGGCTCATTTAAAATAGAAGCAAGTTCATCTGCCGGAATTTGTGGGTTGGATTCTTTTAAATAACTGCACACAGCCTGACTTCTTGCGGCAGGGTAGGACATCCCTTTTTTGAGACAGGAAGAGAGAACTTCTTTGTAGTCCTCAGGTTCTGATACGAGCAGGGAAGCAATTTCTTTTAATAAGAAAAGATTGTCCGTTTCTGCACCAAAGCAGAGAGTATCCACACAGCCACATTTACGCATGAGTGCAACGCCTGCAGAGGCAAACAGCTCGGCAGAAGCAGTCGCCCAGAGGGCAGGCAGTTCAATTACTAGGTCAGCTCCACAGTTTAATGCCATTTTCGTTCGTGCATATTTGTCAATGAGAGCCGGTTCTCCACGCTGGACGAAATCTCCGCTCATGGCTGCGATAACGAAGTCAGCCTGGGTCAGGGAACGAATTTTTTCTATCTGATAAGCATGGCCGTTATGAAACGGATTATATTCTGCAATAATTCCTACGATGCGCATAAGTCCTCCAAAGTTACAAATAATATAGTTCTATCATAGCATTATTCCCGTATTTTTGGCAAATTACTTATGGAAAGCATTCGAAAGAAGGATTTCAAAAAATATTTTTCTTTGTATTTTTTCAGACACTGTACTTGAACACCATTTAAAATAGGCGTATACTAAACGTACATATGCGGATTTGTAACAATGAACCGTAAAAAAATAGCAGTGAGGAGAAAACAGATGAACGTATTAGTTATTAACTGTGGAAGTTCTTCTTTGAAGTATCAGCTTATTAATTCAGATACAGAAGCTGTACTGGCTAAAGGACTTTGTGAAAGAATCGGAATTGATGGAAGATTAGTATACCAGCTTGCTGGCCATGATAAAGAGATAACAGAAGCACCAATGCCGACCCATAAAGAAGGTATCCAGATGGTACTGGATGCACTGGTAAACCCAAAGACAGGTGCAGTAAAGAGCCTTTCTGAAATTGATGCAGTAGGACATCGTGTCGTACATGGTGGTGAGAAATTCGCCCAGTCTGTTGTATTAAATGAAGAAGTATTAGCAAAAGTAGAAGAGTGTAATGAGCTTGCACCACTTCATAACCCTGCAAACTTAATCGGTATTCGTGTATGTCAGGAGCTTATGCCTGGTGTACCAATGGTAGGTGTGTTTGATACCGCTTTCCATCAGACCATGCCACAGAAGGCTTATCTTTATGGTCTGCCATATGAATATTATGAGAAATACAAGGTAAGACGTTACGGTTTCCACGGAACAAGCCACAGCTTCGTATCTAAACGTCTGGCTGAGTTCTTAAATCTTGATTATAACAATTCCAAACTGATTGTTGCCCATCTTGGAAACGGAGCATCCATCAGTGCTGTATTAGATGGCAAATGTGTAGATACTTCCATGGGACTTACTCCGTTAGAGGGACTTGTAATGGGAACACGTTCCGGTGATATTGACCCGGCAATCATGGAATTCATTGCGAAGAAAGAAAACCTTGATATCGATGGAATTATGGATGTATTAAATAAGAAGTCCGGTGTAGAGGGACTTTCCGGTGTGTCCAGTGATTTCCGTGACCTTGAGGCTGCTTATCATGAAGGAAATCCAAGAGCAATTGCAGCATGTGAAGTATTTGCTTACCGTGTAGCAAAATACATCGGTGCTTACGTAGCGGCAATGAACGGAGTAGATGCCATTGCATTTACCGCAGGAATTGGTGAGAATACATCCTTCATCCGTGAGAAGATTCTTGCATACTTCGGATATCTTGGAATTACCATGGATAAGGAAGCAAATATGGTTCGTGGAGAGGATAAGATTATTTCTACTCCGGATTCCAAAGTAACCGTATGTATCATCCCAACCAATGAGGAACTTGCAATTGCAAGAGAAACCGTAGCTTTGGTAGGCTAAAAGTCTTTGTAAAAAGGAAAAATATTGTTGACAAAAGCCATAGTGCTATGTATAATTGTTTAGGTGTGAAAAGGAGACAAACGTGATATTAGATTTAACCGATGTATGTTCATGTGAAAATAAAGAGCTTACGAAAGAGGCTGTAATTGAATTGACATCCTTTGATTCAAAGTTAGGTGTGTTTCCATTCATAGAGAAAAAGCCATTCGAGCTGCGTATCGTCAATGAAGAGAATAAGGATTTACTGATTCACGGAGAGACGGACGTAAGGATAGCAATACCATGTGACCGCTGCTTGGAAGAAGTTCCAACAGATTTCCATCTGATATTCGATAAGAAGTTCCCATTGGAAGATGCGGATGTTTCGGAAGAAGAGATGGATGAGGCAGACTACATGAAAGGATTTCAGCTTGATATTGATAAAATGGTCTATGATGAAATCTTGGTGAACTGGCCAATGAAGGTTCTGTGCAGAGAGGATTGCAAGGGGATTTGTAAGAAATGCGGTACGAATCTGAATGTCAAGACTTGTGACTGCGAGAAATCTGAGCTGGACCCGAGAATGGCAGCAATTCAAGATATTTTCAATAAATTTAAGGAGGTGTAACCAGATGTCAATTTGTCCAAAGAACAAATCTTCCAAAGGAAGAAGAGATAAAAGAAGAGCAAACTGGAAAATGACTGCTCCAAGTTTAGTAAAATGCAGTAAGTGCGGCGCTTTGATGATGCCTCACAGAGTATGTAAGAACTGCGGTTCATACAACAAGAAAGAAATTATTCCTCAGGACTAATTAAGAAGTGACCCGGGAGTGTTTGTAAAAACACTCCCTTTTTACTTTATGAAAAAGATAGGCATTTGCAGAACAATTCAGGTTTTGTGAATGCCTATTCATAGAAAAGGAGAAGGTATGAGCAATATTTTTAATTATAATAATAAGTTCTTTAGTGCATTCGATAAGGTAATTAATATATTTTGTCTGAGTTTAATCTGGTTTATGGCATGTATTCCGATTTTTACCATCGGGGCATCCTGTACCGCACTTTATTATGCAGTGAACAAAGTAATCCGCCATGGCAGAGGATATATTTGGAAAGAGTTCTGGTCATCCTTCCGCTCCAATTTCAAACAGGCAACCGTAATCTGGCTGATTTTCTTATTGATTGGTCTTATTATGGGAGCAGACTGGTTTATTATGTTCCAGTTTATGAAAGCCGGAGCTGCATGGGGCAAAGCATTTGTAATTTTTGTAATTATGCTGATGTTTGAAGTGGCAATCTGGTTATATGTATATCCGAACATTGCACGTTTTGAAAATACCAATAAAGCGATTGTGAAGAATGCAGCACTGATGTCATTTGCACATCTGCCAAAGACCATTCTTATGATGGTAATTCTTTTGGCCATTGCATTTTTGGCATATCTGATTCCATTTTTATTAATCTTTGCACCGGCAGCATTTATTGCAATTCAGAATGTAATTATGGAGAAGATTTTCTTACGTTATATGTCAGAAGAGGACCTTGCCAAAGAAGAGGAGCGGAACCGGGAATATTTCAATTAGTTTTCTGTTGATTTCTATGGAAAGTTATAGTATATTTCAATATAGGCTTAATATGATGGCAGATTTACAGGAGGAATGTATATGCAGGAAGTCATTAAAGTGGCAGTTGATGCAATGGGAGGCGACAACGCGCCGGGCGAAATTGTAAAAGGTGCCATCGAGGCAGTAAATACACGCAGAGATATACATGTTGTACTGGTTGGACAGCAGGAGGTTATTGCTGAAGAACTGACAAAATACACCTACGAGAAGGACCAGATTGAAATTAAAAATGCAACAGAAGTGATTGAGACTGCGGAACATCCGGTAAATGCAATTCGTAAGAAAAAAGATTCATCGATTGTAGTTGGAATGAATATGGTAAAACAGAAGGAAGCAGATGCATTTGTATCAGCAGGAAGTTCTGGAGCCGTATTGGTTGGTGGACAGGTGATTGTAGGCAGAATCCGTGGTATCGAGCGTCCGCCTTTAGCACCGCTTATTCCGACAGAGACAGGAGTGTCCTTGCTCATTGATTGTGGAGCAAATGTAGATGCACGTTCTTCACATCTGGTACAGTTTGCCAAGATGGGTTCCATTTATATGGAAAATGTTGTGGGAATCAAGAACCCAAGAGTTGCAATCGTAAATATCGGAGCAGAAGAAGAAAAAGGAAATGCACTGGTAAAGGAAACTTATCCTTTATTAAAGGAATGTAAAGATATCAATTTTGTGGGAAGTATTGAAGCAAGAGAGATACCACATGGCGGAGCAGATGTTATTGTCTGTGAAGCATTTGTAGGAAATGTAATCTTAAAACTTTATGAAGGACTTTCCAGTACGTTGATTAGTGTGGTAAAACAGGGAATGCTCAGCAGCCTGAAGAGTAAGATTGGTGCGGCATTAGCATTACCGGCACTGAAGAAGACATTAAAATCTTTTGATGCATCTCAGTATGGTGGAGCACCATTACTTGGACTGAATGGTCTGGTAGTGAAGACACATGGAAGCTCCAAGGCGAAGGAAGTAAAGAATTCCATCATTCAGTGTGTTACATTCAAAGAACAGGATATCAATAATAAAATCAAAAAAAATATAGTAATTTCTGAAACAGAAGAATAGAAAGGAAAAGATTATGGAATTTGAAAAACTGAAAAAAATTATTGCAGAAGTCCTGAATGTGGACGAAGAAGAAATTAGTATGGAAACTACTTTTGTAGATGACCTTGGCGCAGATTCATTGGATGTTTTCCAGATTATCATGGGTCTGGAGGAAGAATTTGATATTGAGATTCCAAATGAAGAAGCAGAGAAAATTGTTACTGTAGGCGATGCGGTAGAGCAGATAAAGAGTGCGCTGAACTAAAAGCAGAATAGATAGTATTCTTCAAAGGAAGCATATTGTGCGAAAGAGTCCGGCATGCCGGACTCTTTTTACTTTACAGGAAATTGCTTTCCTGTAAAGTAAAAAACGCTCCGCGAGGATGCGCACTGCGGCGTATAAGGTAGATGTCGCAAGCGACCGCCGCAGGCGGCTAGCAAAGCGTGTTTCTCGTGGTTTGCGGGTGACGCCGACAGTTAAAAAAGGAGAAAACAGTGAGCAGATTATATGAATTTGAAGAAGTGATAGGATATCATTTCAATAATCAGGGATTATTAAGACAGGCATTAACCCATAGTTCCTATGCCAATGAAAGACATATGAAGAAGCACTCTGATAATGAGCGGCTGGAATTCTTAGGTGATGCAGTGCTTGAGGTTACATCCAGTGAATTCTTATACCAGAAGTATCCAGATTATTCGGAAGGAGAATTGACCAAGCTTCGGGCAAGCCTTGTGTGTGAGTCGACACTGGCATTTTGTACCAGAGCAATTGATTTGGGAAAATATCTGTATCTTGGAAAGGGAGAGGATTTAACCGGCGGAAGAAATCGGAAATCCATTCTTTCCGATGCATTGGAAGCAGTAATAGGAGCAATTTTTCTGGATGGTGGTTTTGCTAATGCAAAAGAGTTTGTGATAAAATACATTCTGACAGACATTGAGCACAAACAGCTCTTTTATGATAGCAAGACTATCCTGCAGGAGGTAGTACAGGCAGGATATAGTGAAGAACTGAATTATCAGTTGATTCGGGAAGAAGGACCGGATCATGATAAGCGGTTTGTGGTAGAAGCCAGAATCGGTGAGAAGTCCATTGGAGAGGGAATGGGACATACAAAGAAAGCAGCGGAACAGGAAGCTGCATATCAGGCGCTGCTTAAGCTGAAACAGCAGGAGAATAAGCGCTCTTAAACGGAGGAAGTTATGTATCTCAAAAGTATTGAAATTCACGGTTTTAAATCATTTGCAAATAAAATTGTATTTGATTTTCACAACGGAATCACAGGCATTGTGGGGCCAAACGGTAGTGGAAAAAGTAATGTTGCGGACGCAGTGCGCTGGGTATTGGGAGAACAGAGTGCCAAGCAGTTACGTGGCGCAAGCATGCAGGATGTTATTTTTGCAGGAACAGAAAACCGTAAGCCATTAAGTTATGCATATGTTGCAATTACATTAGACAATGCAGACCATCAGCTTGCGGTAGATTATTCGGAAGTAACGGTAGCCCGAAGAGTATACCGTTCCGGAGAAAGTGAATATCTTATCAATGGCAATCCATGCCGTCTGAAAGATGTAAGTGAGCTCTTTTATGATACCGGTATTGGTAAAGAAGGTTATTCCATTATCGGACAGGGTCAGATTGAGCGAATCTTAAGCGGTAAGCCGGAGGAAAGAAGAGAACTTTTCGACGAAGCGGCAGGAATTGTAAAGTATAAGAGAAGAAAAGTAACCGCTCAGAAGAAATTAGAGAGTGAACGGGAGAACCTGGTACGTGTCAATGACATTTTAGCAGAGTTGGAGCGTCAGGTAGGACCGTTGGAGAAACAGTCTGAGACTGCGAGAATTTATCTTAAGAAAAAGGAAGAGTTAAAGACCTTAGATGTCAACATGTTCCTTTTAGAGATGGAGCGGATTGAGACTCAGACCAAAGAAGTAGAAGAAAAATTTAAAATTGCAGATACCCAGTTAAAAGAAGACAATGAGGCATATGAGAATATCAAAGCGGAGTATGAGAAAAAAGAGCAGGACATGGAAGAAATGGATGCCAAAATCACAGAAATCCGCGAAGAACTCAGTAATACCAATGTCATGAAGGGAAAACTGGAAGGCCAGATTAATGTATTAAATGAGCAGATTAAAGCTGCACAGATGACAGATGACAGCTTAAAAGCACGTTTGGAACAGTTAGAAAGTGACCGGAAGGAAAGAAAAGAACAGCAGGAGCATTATCTTGCACAGAAGCAGGAGATTGACAGCCAGGTAGCAGAGATTGAGGCACGCAAGAAGGCAGCTTCCGATGAGTTGGAAAAGATTCAGAAGGAAATCGCTCGTTGTACACAGGGTATCGAAGAAGGCAAGAATGAGATTATTGAGATTCTGAATAATAAAGCTTCCACAAAAGCAAAATTACAGAAATTCGATACCATGGCAGAGCAGGTAAATATCCGTAAAGCCCAGTTGAATCAGCGGCTTTTAAAGCGTAAGAGCGAAGAAGCAGATTTGCAGAGCGTATTGTCAGAATATCAGGACAAATTAGCGGAAGTAAATCGTGAGATTGAAGCATTAAAAACAAAAGAAAAAGAGACTGCAGACTTAATTCAAAGCTGGCGTAAGAAAACAGCAGAGAACAGGAATGCCTTAGAGAAGGCAACCATCGATTATAATAAGGGAGAATCCCGTCTTGAAACCTTAAAGAATATTGCAGAGCGTTATGAAGGCTATGGAAACAGTATCCGTAAGGTAATGGAGCAAAAGGATAAGGAAGGCGGAATCCTCGGCGTTGTTGCAGACCTCATTCAGGTGGACAAGAAGTATGAGACAGCCATTGAAGTAGCACTCAGTGGAAATATCCAAAATATTGTTACCAAAGACGAGCAGACAGCAAAGAAGATGATTGCTTATCTGAAACAGAATCGTCTGGGACGTGCAACCTTCCTGCCGCTGACCAGTGTTACCGGCAAGGATAACAGCAAACAGGATGTATTCTTAAAAGAAGAAGGCGTAATTGGTAAAGCAGATACGCTGGTAAAACATGATGCAAAATTTGACGGTGTAATGTCTTATCTTCTTGGAAGAGTCTTTGTGATGGACACCATTGACCATGCATTGGCACTGGCAAAGAAGAGCCATTATTCCTTACATATGGTAACCTTGGAGGGCGAGTATTTAAGCCCGGGTGGTTCCATTGCCGGTGGAGCATTTAAGAATACCGGAAATCTCCTGGGAAGAAAACGTGAAATTGACGATTTGACGAAGAGATTGGAAGAACTGAAGAAAACCATCGCATCCTGCAAGGAGCGGAGTGAAGAGATTCGTACCGCACAGGAACTTGCCATGCAGGATATGGAAAAGGTACGAAGCGATTTACAGGAGCAGTATTTACAGCAGAATACAGCCAAGATGAATGTAGACCGTACGCTGCAGCAGAAGAATGAAAGCGAGAGCGTATTCGAAGGCTTAAAGAATGAGAGCCAGGATATCGAAGATCAGTTAACGGATATTAAGAAGGGTAAGGAACGTACGGAAGAGGAAATCAAAGAAGCAGAAGTACGGGAAGAAGAAATCAAAGCCCAGGCAGAGCAGTTCCAGGCAATCTTAGAAGAACAGATGAAACTGGAAGAGGCTGCTACCGAAGCTGTTTCCAAGGTACAGTTAGAGGAAGCCGGATTCACACAGAAACAGGAATTCATCCAGGAAAACTTAGACCGTGTGGAAGAAGAGTTAGAACGTGTATACAAGAATCAGGAGTCTTTGAAGAATCAGTCAGCAGAATCCAAAGAAGATGCAAAGCGTCATGAAGCAGACATTGAAGCTATCCGAAAGACCATTCTTGCATCCGATGAAAATTATGCGGCATTGAATCAGAAACTTTCTGAGAGCATTGCGGCCAAAGAACAGATGTCAGCAGAGTATAAGGGCTTCTTTGAACGAAGAGAAGAGATTTCCAAGCGGATTGCAAATCTTGACAAAGAGATTTTCCGACTGAACAGTCAGAGAGAGAAGTTAGAAGAGGCAGGCGAATACCAGACCAATTATATGTGGGAGGAATATGAACTGACTCCGCATAATGCATTGCTGCTTCGCAATGAAGAATATCAGGATTTACCGGAACTTAAGAAACAGATTTACGGTATCAAGGATGATATCCGAAAATTAGGTGATGTCAATGTCAATGCTATTGAAGAGTATAAGGAAATCAGTGAACGTTATACTTTCTTAAAGACACAGCATGATGATTTGGTAGAAGCAGAGCAGACGCTGGTTGGCATTATCGAAGATCTGGATACCGGAATGCGCAAGCAGTTTACCGAGAAGTTCGCAGAAATCCAGCATGAATTTGACAAAGCATTTAAGGACCTCTTTGGTGGTGGTAAAGGAACCTTAGAGTTAGTCGAAGACGAGGACATCTTAGAGTGTGGAATACGTATTATTGCACAGCCACCAGGAAAAAAATTGCAGAACATGATGCAGTTGTCCGGTGGAGAGAAATCATTGACAGCCATCGCATTGTTATTTGCAATTCAGAACTTAAAGCCATCCCCATTCTGTCTCTTAGACGAGATTGAGGCGGCATTAGATGATTCTAACGTAGGACGTTTTGCAAAATATCTGCATAAATTAACGAAGAATACGCAGTTTATTATCATTACGCACCGAAGAGGAACCATGGCAGCAGCCGACCGCCTGTACGGAATTACCATGCAGGAGAAGGGTGTATCCACACTGGTAAGTGTAAATCTGATTGAAGAAGATTTAGATAAATAAGAGAAATGAACAGAGAAAGAAGTGACAAGATGGAAGAAGAAAAGAAAGAGAAAAAAGGCTTTTTTGCCCGCCTTGTATCAGGATTAACCAAGACAAGAGACAATATTGTATCCGGTATTGATTCCGTATTTCATGGATTCTCACATATTGATGATGATTTCTATGAAGAAATCGAAGAGATTCTGATTATGGGAGACCTTGGTGTACATGCCACAGAGGCAATTTTAGACAAGTTAAAAGAGCGTGTCAAAGAAGAAAAAATCAAAGAGCCGGCAGATTGCAAAGAGCTTCTGATTCAGAGTATCAAAGAGCAGATGGATGTAGGCGAGACTGCATACCGCTTCGAGGAAGAGAAGTCCGTTGTTTTAGTTATCGGTGTAAACGGAGTCGGAAAGACAACCTCTGTTGGTAAGCTGGCAGGTAAATTAAAGAGTCAGGGCAAACGCGTGGTATTAGCAGCAGCAGATACCTTTCGTGCGGCGGCAGGAGACCAGCTAAAGGAATGGGCAAACCGTGCCGGAGTAGATATGATTGGTGGTCAGGAGGGTGCAGACCCGGGTTCTGTTGTATATGATGCAGTAGCAGCTGCAAAAGCAAGAAAAGCCGATGTTCTTCTGTGCGATACTGCCGGACGACTTCATAACAAGAAAAACCTGATGGAAGAACTTCGTAAAATCAACCGTATTCTGGAAAAGGAGTATTCCGATGCATACCGCGAGACACTGGTGGTATTGGATGCTACAACCGGACAAAACGCACTGGCACAGGCAAGACAGTTTGCAGAAGTGGCAGACATTACCGGAATTATTTTAACGAAAATGGACGGAACCGCAAAAGGTGGTATCGCAGTTGCCATTCAGTCAGAGCTTGGCATTCCGGTAAAATATATCGGTGTCGGTGAGACCATAGATGATTTACAGAAATTTGATTCCGAGCAGTTTGTAAATGCTTTGTTTGATGTAAAGGAAGATTCGGTAGAAGAAGGAGAGGCAGAATGTTAACATTAGATAAGTTTGAAGAAGCAAGTGAAAAAGTAAAAGAAGTAACCTTAGAGACCAAATTAATCTACAGCAATTATTTAAGCGAGCAGACCGGTAATAAAGTATATCTGAAACCGGAAAATATGCAGTTTACCGGAGCATATAAAGTACGTGGCGCATATTACAAAATCAGCACTTTATCCGAAGAGGAAAGAAAACGTGGCTTGATTACAGCTTCTGCTGGAAACCATGCACAGGGCGTTGCTTATGCAGCAAAATGCTATGGCTGCAAAGCAACCATTGTAATGCCAACCACAACACCATTGATTAAAGTAAACCGTACCAAGAGCTATGGAGCTGATGTAGTCCTTTACGGAGATGTTTATGATGAAGCATGTGCACATGCTTATGAATTGGCAGAGAAACATGGATATACCTTTATCCATCCTTTCGATGATTTAACCGTTGCAACCGGTCAGGGAACCATTGCCATGGAAATCTTCAAGGAACTTCCACTGGTGGAGTATATCTTAGTACCAATCGGTGGAGGCGGACTGGCAACCGGTGTTTCTACTCTTGCAAAATTACTGAATCCAAAGATTAAAGTAATCGGTGTAGAACCGGCTGGCGCAAATTGTATGCAGGCTTCCTTTAAAGAGGGTAAGGTTACAACACTTCCGACAGTAAATACCATTGCTGATGGTACCGCAGTAAAGACACCGGGAGAAAAAATCTTCCCATACATTCAGAAGAATTTAGACGATATCATCACCGTAAGTGATGATGAACTGGTAGTATCTTTCCTTGATATGGTAGAGAACCATAAGATGGTTGTAGAGAACTCAGGCTTACTTACCGTTGCTGCATTAAAGCATCTGAATGTAAAAGACAAACGGGTCGTATCCATCTTAAGCGGTGGAAACATGGATGTCATTACCATGTCTTCTGTCGTTCAGCAGGGACTTATTTTCCGTGACAGAATCTTTACAGTATCCGTACTGCTTCCGGATAAGCCAGGTGAGCTTTGTAAAGTATCCGGAACCATCGCAAGAGAGCAGGGAAATGTTATCAAGCTGGAGCATAACCAGTTTGTAACAACCAACCGTACTGCAGCGGTAGAACTTCGCATTACATTAGAGTGTTTTGGACCGGAACATAAACAGCAGATTATCAATGCGCTGGAAAAGGAAGGCTATAAACCAAAGCAGGTTCGTACCAGCCTGTAAGGGAAATAAAAAGTAACAGGACATATCAAATTCCTAAATTGGAAGGAGATATGTCCTTTTTTGGTGCCAGATATCCGTAAGAAACTGCCAGTGACAGGTTCTGTAAGTGCATTCAGGAGAAAAAGTACATACAGACTTGGCGAGCACTGTGCTATATGCTATTTATTTTATATAAGCGTAGCAGTAATCCTAAGGATTAAAAACAAAACGTTCTTTAATATATTAAAATAAAAGAACAATATTTACAACTGTTCTTTTGTATGATAGAATGAAAGAACGATTTGAACGGGAGGTGATTTTCGTGGATTATTATATTGATAAATTAAAGTTAGTAATGGAACAAAAAGGTGGAATTGCATCTGCAGGTGACATTCAGAAGGCAGGTATCGACCGGTTGCTGCTTTATGATAGTCTGGAAAAAGGAATTATCATAAAAGAATCTCATGGAAATTATATTTTAGCAGATGAGCAGCCGGATGAATTCAGAATTATTCAAAGCAGGTCTGATAAATTGATATTTTCCCATGGAACTGCATTATTCTTACATGGAATTTCGGATAGAGTGCCACATAATCTGGATTTAACGGTTCCTCAGGGAGATAATGTTTCCAGAATAAAGAAGAACTATGAGAATACAAAGTTTCATTATTGTAAGAAAGAACTGTGGGATTTAGGTATTGTGATGTTAAAAAGTCCGCAGGGATATGACGTTAAGGCATATGATTTGGAACGATGTATTTGTGATTTGATAAGAGATAAAAAGAGCATTGATGTTCAAGTGTATACACAGGCTTTGAAGGAGTATTTTGGTGGAATGTGTAATCCAAGAAAGATTATCAAATATTCCAGAGCTTTTCATTTGGAACAGAAGGTTCGGACATATATGGAGGTGCTGGGCTGAAAGAGAGAACACCGGAACAATTAAAGGGACAGATAAGAAGTTTGGCAGAAAAGAGAAAGTTACAGCCACAAGAAGTATTGCAGATTTTTTTACTTGAACGAATTCTGGAAAGATTGGCAAAGTCACCATATAAAAATAATTTTATATTAAAGGGTGGATTGTTAATATCATCGATGCTTGGAATCTCTGAAAGAACTACCATGGATATGGATACTACGGTAACTGGAATCAATGTGGAAGAAGATGAGATAGAAAGGATAATTCAAGAGATTCTTTTGATTGATGTTGGCGATAATATAGAGTTTGAATTTGAAAGACTTGTAACAATTAGAGAAAAAGATGATTATAATAATTTTCGGGCATTTTTGGTTGCTCATTATGGAAAAATTTCGAATAAGATAAAGGTTGATATTACTACAGGAGATGAGATAACACCAGAAGCTGTTCAGTATTCTTATAAAACAATATTAGATGATGATGAAATTGATATTATGGCATATAATACTGAAACTATTATAGCAGAAAAATATGAGACAATTATTAGGAGAAATATTGGAACATCAAGAGCCAGAGATTTTTATGATTTATATATGCTTTATCATATGTATAAGGAGTCGATTCATCCTAAAATATTGAAACTTGCTGTTACAAGAACTGCAAAGAAAAGAGAATCCTTGCAGACAATGTTGGAGTGGAAAGAGATTATAAGGGATATGAGAGAGGATACAGCCCTAAAAGTTCTTTGGAATAATTATTGCATAAACAATACATATGCAGCGGAGATTCCTTATGAAGAGGTGATGGAAATAATTCTAAGAATCGCAGAACTGCTTGAATTTTAAGCGAAAGGATGATAGAGGGGAATTGTTAAGGCTGCCGTACTATCCAAGTGGGCAGCCTTTCAGAAATCCGTTTTCATAAATGAAAAGATTCTTTAATCAAAAAAGTAATTTTCATAATCAAAATGAGTAAATCTACATTTGGAACATGATTCTAAAAAGAACACTATAATTTCTCTGGCGTAAATATACCGATATCATTTCCGGTTCCGCTAAGTGGCATCTGATAACAGGTAGAGTCATTGCCGTATTCATAGAAGTAAAGGTACTGTGAGGTGGTATGTAATGCGGTATAATTACCGGATATCAGTAATTCCTCATTGCTTCCGTCGGTGAGACAGCGGTAGATACCGGCACCATCTCCATTTTTCTGATAATAGATATAATCCCCAGTGACGTTGTAACAGTCAATTCTGGATGGAATGATAAGGTTGGCAGTACCGCTGCTTAAGGAATAAGTGCTCAGTCCATAATCGTTGTCACCATCCATATAATAAGCCATGTCATTGATTACAGTCGGTTCATAACAGGTGCAGCTATAGAGTGTGGCAACGGAATTGTCGGCAGTATCAAGCTGCAGGAGAGAGTGGGAATCATTCTCACCATTAAAATACATATACTGCCCATTAGAAGAGCAGGTCTTATAGGGAAATTTGGAAACCTGTTCTTTTTTCGTGCCATCGATTTTTACACGATACAGGGTAGAAGCAGTTTCCTTGTCATAGTGGATGTAATAAATATAATTTCCGTACAGTCCGGCATAAAGACTTGGGTCATCATCTAAAATGGTAACTTTCCCGCCATCACGGTCAATGCGGCATAAGCTGTTGGTTCCAAAATTCAGAAAAGAAAAATTGGTATCCTCACTTTTGTTATTTCTGACATAGTAGACATAGTGTTCATCTGCATTGATATAAGAGACGGTGTCGTCGGAAAGCTTCTTTATGTTGGTGCCGTCAGGATTCATGGAATAGAGTCTGTGGTTGTCGGAAGGATTACTGAAGAAAACAGTGCCATTACTTTCACAGAAAAGTCCGCCATTATAAAGATTTCCGGCAGTATTTCCATTGACATAACCGGAATTCATTTTTGTACGGTTGAGAAAGTGAATCAGACAAAAAACTGCAATCAGAATAAGGATAATTGCAATTGTGATAAAGAGCTGCTTTTTTCGTTTGTTTTTCATAAGAATCCTCCTCGTATAATATCTCGTATAATATCTTTTAGATACGTAAATACATGTATCTTGGTTAATAAGTTACTAAATAAATATTGTTCATTAGGCTTAGTAAAGCCCATGATATAATTGTCCAAGTGTCAATCAGGTAATAGTTCTTATTCTCCTTGTTGAACCAGTAATGGTTGCTTCATGCAAAGTCTGTTCCCCTGACATGGAAGTTAGCTTCAAACCGGCTGGCTGTTTGCTTAAGT
>JBNMJI010000021.1:0-15274 GCA_050873725.1 Roseburia sp. | reverse complement strand
GGTGTATTTACCGGAGCTTTAGAGCAGGGTGGTTCTGTCCGTGGTATCAATGCAGAAGGACAGGGCGCAATGCCAAGAAAGAAGATTGACAAGCTGGTAGAATTTGCAAAAGGCTATGGCGCAAAAGGACTTGCTTATCTTTCTGTACAGGAAGACGGAAGCTATAAATCTTCCTTTGCAAAATTCATGACAGAAGAGGAATTGAAGAATCTGGTTGCTGCAATGGACGGAAAGCCGGGAGACCTGCTTTTATTTGCAGCAGATAAGAATAAAATTGTATGGAACGTATTAGGTGCACTTCGTCTTGAAATTGCCAAAGAGTTAGATCTCTTAGACCCGAACCAGTACAATTTCCTCTGGATTACAGAGTTCCCATTATTAGAGTGGTCAGACGAAGAAAATCGTTATATGGCAATGCACCATCCGTTTACCATGCCAATGGAAGAGGACTGGGATAAGATTGATACAGATCCGGGTGCAGTACGTGCCAAAGCATATGATATTGTATTAAATGGTACTGAGTTAGGTGGTGGTTCTGTCCGTATCCACCAGAGTGATATTCAGGAGAAAATGTTTGAGGTTCTTGGATTTACAAAAGAGAGAGCACATGAGCAGTTCGGATTCCTTCTGGATGCATTCTCCTATGGCGTACCTCCACACGCAGGACTGGCTTATGGTCTTGACCGTCTGGTTATGCATATGGTACATGCAGATTCTATCCGTGATGTCATTGCATTCCCGAAAGTAAAGGATGCATCCGACCTTATGTCCAATGCACCGGATATCGTAGATGAGAAGCAGTTAGAGGAACTGTGCATCAAAGTGGATGAGAAAGAAGTGGAAGAAAAAGAAGCAGAAGAAGCTGCAGAAAAATAAAGAAACAGTAAAAAAGAGAGTTATTGTATCACAGGATTTTAAACCGTGGTACAATAACTCTTTTTTGACTGTCAGATATCTTACCAGACATCCGTAAGAAGCTGACTTTGCCCGCTTCGTTTCTGTTGATGATTTATCGATATTCACCCATATAGAACAATGCAATAGTTCCAGGGCCGGAATGTGCGCCGATGGTTGAGCCGACATAATTGATTAAGAAGCTGTCGATGCCGAAACGTTCTTTTACAAGATTTGCAACAAACTGTGCATCTTCTAAAGAATCGCCATGGCTGATAAATACGATATCGTTCTGGTCACGGTAGGAGCCCATCTGTTTTTCCATATTGTCAACCAGAGTAATCAGGGATTTCTTACGGCCGCGAACCTTGGAAACCATAATAAGGTGACCTTCATCATCTACATGAAGCACCGGCTTTAAGTTAATCATGGTACCAAGAACCGCAGCGGTTTTAGAAACACGTCCGCCTCTGTGAAGGTGGAACAAATCATCTACCGTAAAGTTATGTACCAGATGCAGTTTATTTTCTTCCAGCCATTTTACTGTTTCTTCTAAAGTGGCACCATTTTCTTTCATCTGGACAGCTTTGTGAACCAGAAGTCCCTCGCCCATGGAAGCACAGAGAGAGTCTACGACAACGACTTTATGTGGGAAATTATCTTCTTCCATTTCACTTGCAGCAATTTTGGTACTGGAGTAGCTGCCGCTGAGTCCACTGGAAAAAGCAATGTGAAGAATATCACAGTCATTTTCTGTAGCAATTTTAGTAAAGATTTCGCGGGCAGTTTCCGGGTTGACCTGAGATGTGGTAGGCAGAGAGCCAGCGCGCATCTTTGCATAGAATTCTTTGACATCCATTGGATGCTCCCAGTCATAGGTTTTGCCGTCTATAGTATAAGTGAGTGACAGCATGCCAAGATTATGTTCTGCTACATAATCTGCCGGCAAATCTGCAGTAGTGTCGGTGGTAATAATAAATTTATTCATGTGTCCTCCTGTATTTTCGTATAAAATTATGGCACAAAATCGCACCTTTTTTATTATAGCATAATGAAAAATGAAAATGTAAAATTTTTATAAAAATGAAAAAATATCTTTACAAAAAAAGAAAAAGCAGGTATGATTAAAGCCATCTTATTTATCTTTTTTTATCCGGGAGATTCCTCCCAAATATTCCAAACAGTGAAATGAAATTCAGTATGGAAAGGGGTTTTCTTATTTGAAAGAAATTTTTGAACAGTATGGTGGGGTAATTATAACAGTAGTTGCGATTGCAGCATTAGCAGCACTTGTGACAGCAATTATGGGAAATGGAACCAGTGGTCCCGTTTATGATGCATTTAAAAACTTAATTGATAACTTTGGAAATAACATTGGAACACCATAGGAGGGGATGAGTTGGACAGACAGGAACTGGGTATCCGGATGGAGCCGGATTATTTTGGTCCCCTTTGGCGTTATGTCCGGAATGATAAGATTACAGATATTGACTATAACGGAAACCAGTTGTGGATTACAGATGTAGAAAATGAACGCTATCTGATTCGAAGTCATGGCATTACAGGGAAGTTTGTAGAGCAGTTTTCCCATCGGATTGCCAATGAAGTGAGCAAGCCTTTTAACAAGAAAAATAATTTGTTAGAGGCGGAGACCGACACGCTGCGTATCAGTATTGTGCATGAATCTGTTGCCATATCCGGAAGAAGTATCTGTATTCGTAAATCAATGCCAATGCTGCGGATGCAGGTAAAAAAGATGGTGGAAGATGAGTATGTAGCGGTTCCGGTACTGGAATTACTGACCAATTGTGTGGCGGCGAAAATGAATTTTGTCTTTTGCGGAGAACCGGGGGCAGGAAAGACAGAATGTGCAAAATTTTTCTCACAGTTTATTCCGGCAGGTGAGCGCGTCATTACGATAGAAGACAATCCGGAATGGCATTACAGTCAGATTAATCCCGGAAAAGATTGTGTGGAACTGCGGATTAATCCGGATTTTGATTATACCAAAGCCATTAAGACATGTCTCAGACAGAATCCGTCCTGGATTATGTTATCGGAGGCACGTTCTACGGAAGTAAAGTCATTATTGGAGTGCTGGTCCACCGGAATCCGTGGATTTACGACACTTCATACGGATGATGTGCGTAAAATTCCAGACCGTATTTTAAATATGATGGAGAGCCGTATGGATGCAGACCGCATGGAAAATGATGTATACAGCTATGTTGATGTTGGAATTTTGCTGCGGAAGAAAATGAGTGCAGAAGGAAAATTGTATCGTTATATAGACCAGGTCTGCTTCTTTGTAAGAGAAGAGGGAAGAAATGAAATACATATGCAGGTGGTGGATGGCAATCTTATGGTGAAAGAACTTCCGAAAGGGCTGATTGCGCGTATGAAGCGGCATGGAATATCTGAGCCATTTGACAATCCTATCATACAACATCGTCTGGAAGGAGAAGGATATGAAAAAGAATGAGCGTTTCATTATCTATGGAGGCTGTTATGGATTATTGCTGCTGGCAGCATTTTTATTACAGCTTAAGTGGCAGGGCTATTTCTGCTGCAGCATCGTATTTGTTTTTATCATGTGGCGCTTAGATAAAGTGATGAAAGAAGAGAGCAGGCAAAAGATACGTCTGCGGGAAGCAGAATTGTATATGGAGCAGACGCTTTATGCATTTTTGCAAAATCCGAAAATCTTATCTGCACTGGAGACGGTTTGCGTATTGTTTGAACCGGGAGCTATGCGAAAACAGATAGAAACTGCAATCTTTCATTTACGAAAAGAATATGACAGCAATATGAAAGAAGAGTTAGAAGCAATTGAACAACAGTATGAGAATCGCAGAATGAAAGAAATTCATGCATATTTTCTTATGGTAGAACAGTATGGTGGAGCATACGAGACAACTGTGGAACTTCTTTTGGATGATTTACAGCAGTGGATGGAACGGGTCAGATTACATCAGCAGGACTGTAGAAAATATCGAAGAAATATATTTTTGGCGGTGGGTTTATCGGTCGTTGTCTGTGCGGTAACCAATCACCTGCTGCCGAAGGATATTTCTCTTTCTGATCTTGTAATCTGTCAGATAGCTTCTGTTATATTTCTGTCGCTGGATATGTTTATCTGCTATCGTGCAGCGAAGCGTACCTGTAGGGACTGGTTGAAAGAAAGAGAGTCCTATGGAGAAAAGGATGAAAAGAAATATCGTTATGTGCAGACACATAAGGGTTTGCGGAGTGTATTATACCGAAAATCCTTACGCAAAAAGATGGAACGGGAATTTCCGCAATGGCTGATGGATATTTCTTTGCTGCTTCAGACCGAAAATGTGCAGGTGGCATTATATCGGATACGGCCACAGACACCGGAGGTTTTAAAACCGGCCATTGATGATATGTTAGAAGATCTGTCACAGAATCCGGAGAGTATAGAACCGTATCTTAATTTCCTGAAAGGCTATGATTTGCCGGATGTGCATTCTGCGATGCGTATGTTGTATGCATTATCCAATGGTGGTTATGGAAATAGTGAAAAGCAGTTAAGACAGATTTTAAAGCGGAATCAGGAGCTTTTAGATAAGGCAGAGAAGGAACGGAATCAGGATTCGCTGGCGGGCTTTTATGCATTGTTTTTAGCACCGGCATTGACCGGAGCAGGAAAAATGATGATAGATATGACAGCCTTTCTGGTGGTATTTTTAACGAGTGTGCATAGATAGGGGATTAGATGGAGCAGGTAATAAAAACATATCTTGGAATATTTCTGATGATGCTGCTGTCGACAGTTGGAATAGGAATTGTGGCAGCAGAAGTGCAGATTTGTCAGGCAAGAAATTTTAAATCGGATGTAGTAGTAGAACTGGAAAACAGCAATTATAACCGGGAAGTGATAAATGCCTGCATGAAACAGGCCGATGAACTGGGCTACCAGCTGCAGGTCAATTTATATGAGGATTCCGGAAATATAATTGTATGTGAAAATGGAAATGTGCCTTTTGGGGAAAAGAATGTAACCATGGCAGAGGTAGTATTGCATTATGGATACCGGATGGGGCCGTTTCACGGAAAAACGGAGCATAGTATCCGGGGATTTGGAAGGTAGATTTATGAGAAAAATTATGGAGGATTATGGACAGGCAATCATCTATGCAGTGCTTGGCAGTGGCTGTATCGGAGTACTGTGGTATTTGCTTGGTTATATCTGGTAAGGGGGATAAAAATGCATTTTTTTATGGAAGAATATGGTGGACTTGTGATTGCAATTCTGGCAGTCATTGTTATGACGGGAATTTTATTTGGATTGTTTTCACAGGGTGGTTATCTTTATGAAATGATAAGCAGAGCACAGGGTGCATTGGGGTAAAACAAATGAAGGCATTATGGAAAGAATATGGACAGACAGTAATTACTGTATTGGTGGCGGCAATGCTATTGATGTTATGCTTATGGGGATTCCATGTCATTGGAAATATGGCAGAGCGTCCGGTAGCCGGTGCAGATGTCGGAAATAATATGGATGGAAAAATGTTAAAAGATATTCACAGCCGTCCGGTTCCGGAGATTACTTATGAAGCAAATCGTATATTAACGACTGCAGATAAGATAGCATTGTCAGAATTATTTCATGCAGTGGATGCAGATGGAAAGGAAATTAAGATTGAGATAACTGATATCAGAAATCAGGCAGGAGAAGCAGTAGATGATATTTATGAAAAGGCAGGAATCTATGAAATAGAGGTACGGGCGGAGGATGCATATGAAAAGCAGACGGTTTCTCGTTTCCGGATTCCGGTAAATGGAGGCGGTGTATGAAACATATGGTATTTGGGGTATTGTCCGGAGGCATTGTCATACTTTTTGCAGTGATGCTGCTGACTATGCAGCATAAGAATGTGCGGAAAGAAGAATTAGAACAGAGTCTTACGGAAGCAATGGAAACAACATTGCAGATGGTAAAAATGGATGAAGACAAAGACTATACATCCGAAGAGATGCGGGCATTATTGATTCGCAATTTAGTGCCACAGATAAATTCAGATTCTGAATTAACCGTTCGGATGCTTGCAGCAGATGTAGAAAAAGGATTACTTTCCGTGGAAGTGGAAGAGCATTTTTCTTATCCGGGTGGAAAAAAGGGCAGTATACAGTGTTGCCGTACAATTCTTACAGAAGCGGATGGAGAAGAAGCGGAGAAGGGGGAAAGAGAAGTGGCAATGCAGACCGTAATTTTTTATCGTTCCAGGGAAGAGATGGAACAGGGAGAATCTTATTATAAGAAGCTGGAAATACAAAAGGGGGATTACTGTATTTCTCCGGCAGAACCGGTTTGTGATGTTTTGAAAAAGAAATTTTTAGAGTGGCGGGACAGCAAGGATTATCTTGCAGATTTTACTCAGTGCATAGAAGAGAATCAGACATATTATGCAGTATTTGAATAGGGGGTAAGCATGAAGAAGAAGGTGCGAAGGGGAGTATGCCGTTTACTTTGCGGATGTATGATTCTTTTTATGAGTCCGGGCAGTATTCAGATGATAAGTGCAGAAGAAGCCGAGGTGGCAGATGCGGCAGAATCCGAAAAAACAGCAGAATTTGAAAGAACAGAAGTATCGGAAACAGAAGCACTGGAAACAGTAGAAAACAAGCGGATAGAAGAATCAGAGAGGAAAAAGGAAAAACGGACAGAAGAGAAATCAGAAGAGCAGACGGAAGAACAGCAAGAGAAAACGTTGGAAGAAATGCCGGATGAATTTATTTCATCTGCTTACGGAAGTGCCCAGACCTGGTATCCCAAAACTTCCGGGTATTTTGTATTGACAGTCCGTGATAATGCAGGTGGAAGAACGGCTCGTTACCGGATTGACTGTAATATAGGGGAACGTCATCCCAATGGAATTAATTATCGAATCTATTATAAGATGTATCTGATTGGCGGGGATGAGCTTGGCATTACATTAGAGGAAAAGGAATATTATACCAGACATGATAATGCAACTTCTGAAATCGGAGCAAGGGAATATCATCTTCCGGTTACTTTTCGATTGCCGGAGCTGGGGCATCATTTTGAAGGAGTGTCCACCAGCGACTGTTATCAGACCTATTTTGAGAGTATGGAAGAGGAGACCTGTAGTTTTGTGGTGGATACCAATGGATGCGGAATGACACCCTGGGGAGATGATGGCGCATGGCATAATGACAATATAGAAGTAAATTACCTCGAAAATCGTTATACCATTCATTATGATGGAAATGGGGCTACCAGCGGAACCGTTGCTTCTCAACCGGATGTGCTGTATGGAAAACAGATTCAGCTGCGGCAGAATCAGTACAAAAAAGAGTATGCAGTAACTTTTGATGGAAATGGCGGAACGTCAGAGGTAGAGAAGCTTACGGTAGAAAGTTCTTTTGCCGGCTGGGAGGACCATAACAGCTTTTTTTATAATGGAATAGAATTTCCATGGTATGCATTTGATGCGCCATGTTATGCAAAAGCAAATCCAGATTTACTGGAAAGCTTTGGTTATAATAAGGCAGCATTATTAAGTCATTTCTATCATTATGTGATACAGGGCAGAGAAAAAAGAATATCCAGTCCATATTTTCGTTTGACGGATTATATGAAATATGGAGGGGAAGATTTAAAACAGGCATTTGGAAGCCGACGTGAGTCATATTTATTGCATTGGATCAATCATGGATATAATGAGCATAGAGTGGGGATTGGCACAATCGGTGTGCCGGAAGCGTTATCGGAACTTTCTGTATACGAAGATAAGGCGCAGGTATTAAATTTATCATCAAAGCATAAGGGAGAGATTTTATTAAAGGCACAATGGAAGGATGCAGAAGTAATACTTCCTTCAGCAAAACGCAGTGGATATGCGTTAGCTGGCTGGGCGGATGTAGGGACTGCAAAGGCGCCTTCTTATTATCCCGGTGATATGGTAGAAATAACAGAAAATAGAACTTTTTATGCCATTTGGAAGAAATCAAAACCACCGGTTATAGAGCAAACGATATCCATTCAGAATGGGACGGATGGATTCTATACATATGCCTATGTGAGGGATGGCGGAGATGGAATCTCAAAAACTGCCTTTGCGGTATGGAGTGAAAATCAGGGACAGGATGATTTGGCACCAGAGTGGCAGTCCACGGAGTTAGGAGAAGAAGGGGACTATTTTATAGAGGGACAAAGATATAATTACCGATATGGTACTTCTGCTGTAAAACATAAGAATGAATATGGCAGACATCTGATTTCAATTTATGCATATGACAATTTGGATGGCTATGCAACGGCAGATACGGATTTTAGCTATTGTTTCCCAATCATTTTTGATGGAAATGGAGGTTTCATTGATGGAGAGGAGACAAAGCAGGAAAGCCGATATTATGGGACACCCTATGGAGAAATGCCAGATGCAGTCCGGGAGAACTCCTTTTTCTTAGGATGGAGCACAGAGCCGGATACAGAACAGGACAAAGAGGAAGATAAAAAGCCGGATGAAACATGGCAGGAAAGAGAGCTTATCGGGGAAGAAGATATCTTTTGCCATGTAGGAGAACAGAGATTATATGCACAGTGGGATGAGAGTCCTGTTATTGAGGCGGAAGATCAGTACTATAGTTTAATGGATGCAAGAAGTGGCAGGATTACAGAAGAGATGCTTTTGCAGCAGGCCTGTGTAAAGGATAAGGAAAACAGCTCAGAAGATAATCCGGAAGGCATCTTAAATAGTGGAACAGATGAAGAGAAGAATACTGTTTTTTGCGTGGAAGATTATAAGGAAGAAGAGTGGAAGAACTTTGCACATGAAGGAACCACCACGATTACTTATTATGCAAAAGATGCAGTTGGCAATATCAGCAGAAAACAGGTTACCGTTTATCTTGTGGATACTGCTTCACAACAGGTGGAGGAAAAAGAAAAAGCGTTTCGGTTTATCAGTGAAAAATATCTTGATACCATAACACAGGATTCCATTTGGCGGAAAGAAGAAAATTACAGACAGTTAGAAAAAGCATTGCAAAGGAATACGGTTTTGGAAGTCTGGAATGTATCATCTCAGCAGTTAAATGAAATAAAAGAATATGAATTGCAGCAGAATACCGGGAAAATGACGGAAATTGAGCAATTTCGAAGCAAATTTATCCAGTGTATCTGTGAAAATGCTGAAATTTAAGCAGAAAGAAGAAATTGGTTGCACAATGAAAATAACATATGGTATAGTTGGAAAAAAGTGAAAGGAGTTATGAAAAATTGAATCCAAAGAAAAAAATATTGATTTTATCAGGCTGTGTGTTTACTGTGGCAGCCATAGTTGGTGGCACATTTTTCGTACAGCAGAGCAGTAAATCATTAAGCGGCACATTCGTAGGAAAGTTCCGCGAAGCAGAGGAGCATACTACAACAGGATTTGTGGTATGTAAGACCGAATCATTGCAGGAGGTATTTGGGCAGAAGAAAGAAGAGGCTGAGAAGGAATTACACGACATGCTGTTGGCTGCCACGCAGGAAGCAGAAAACGAAGAAGAGGTTCTGGTAGCAAAGCAGGAAGTGACGGATGAATCCGATGGAAAGAATGAGAAAACCAATAAAAAGGGAACACAGGAAGTAATATCGGGAAAGGGAACAACAGAGCCGGTATCAACTGCAGGAGGGCAGACACCTTCATCCCAGGAAAAAGCACCAGCATCCGGAGGACAGGACCCAACCGCTGGAACTCCGGCAGCACCATCAGAGACACCGTCAGAAACTCCGGCAACGACACCTACAGAACAGCCGGCAGAGGAAACAAAGCCAGCAAATCCATGCCCGTATCCACTTTGGACGGTGATGAGTTTTGATGATGGAACTATGGGATATTACTGGCCGATGGATTATGATATTGCAGATGCAGTAAGAGTAGATAATGAGCTGTATGAATTACATTATACCAGACTGGTAAGTACAACCTTTGTAGGAAATTATGATAATGCATATCATGTAAGATTAAGTAAATTCAGTTACCATATTCCATATGAGGATGACTGATGATAGAAAAAAGGTATATCGAAAACTCCCTAAGGAGTTTTCAGATATACCTTTTCGATTCTGTTCTTATCCATTTTCTCAACCCGGAGCAGAATTCCATTTTCTGTGGTAATGGATTCGCCTTCATCCGGAAGATGGTCTAAATGTTCTAAGATATAGCCGCCAATGGAATCATAATCTTCTGACTCTAAATGAATACCCAGTTTTTCACACATATCATAAAGGTTCATGGAACCGTTAACCAGATATTCTTTTTCGTTTAAAGCAGTAATATCAGCTTCTTCATTGGCATCATATTCGTCGTGAATTTCGCCTACAATTTCTTCTAATAAATCCTCTAAAGTAACAAGACCGGCAGTTGCACCATATTCGTCTAATACGATAGCAATGTTGAAGGAAGAAGCCTGCATTTCTTTTAATAATTCAGCAGTATTCTTGTGCTCATATGTAAAGAACGGTTCTCTCATAATAGCACGGATAGAAAAATTCGTCCGGTCATCATAGAGCAGTAAATCCTTTACATTTAAAATACCAATGACATTGTCTGTGGTATCTTCATATACCGGTAATCTTGTATATTTGGCTTCCCGGAAAATCTCTAATAATTTCTCGTAGCTGGCGTTGACATCTACGAAAGTCATATCGATACGGGGAACCATAATTTCTTTGGCTTCGGAATCGGTTAAATCGAACACATTATTAATCATATCGCGTTCTTCATTTTCAATTACACCGGATTCGTGACTGACATTTACGATAGTACGAAGCTCGGCTTCTGTCATGGTCTGTTTCTTGGCATCCGGGTCAATATGCAGAAGCTTTAAGAAGCCATGGGAAAGCATATTGATAATAAAGATGACAGGAGTAAGAACCTTCATAAGGAAGCTGATGACTCCGGAATACATTAATGCCAGTTTTTCAGAATGTATGGTAGCAATTGTTTTTGGAGTGATTTCACCGAAAATCAGAATTAATACCGTTAAAATTCCGGTGGATATTCCGGCGGCAACACTTCCGAAAATTCGGATGGCAAGTGCTGTAGAAATAGCAGAAGCGGATAAGTTCACAATATTATTTCCGATTAAAATAGCGCTTAACATCTTAGATGAATGATCCGTGATAGCAAGCACGCGCTTTGCCCGTACATTTCCTTCATCCGCTAAAGTCCGCATCTTAATCCGGTTGACGGTTACAAGAGCAGTTTCAGCAGATGAAAAGAAAGCTGAAAGAAGAATCAGTATGACAAGACTTACTAATTGGATGATATCTGTTCCACTCAAATTAGTCCACCTGCAGATTGGAATAGTAATCCGTAAGAGCACTTAAATCTACCTCTGTATAGGATACCGGTTTATTTGCTTCGTGATTTTTATAAATAGAGAAGCCTGCCCAGCCTATGATAAGTGCAACTACAACAACAGTAGCGGTATAACCAAGATAACGTTTGCATTTCTCACGTTTCATTATTTTTTTACGATTTTTCTTTTGTTCTTTATAACGGTCAACTTTTTCCTGACTCATAAGAAATCTCCTTGCATTGTTTTTTATAATAATGGTATTATACACCATATAGGAATAAAATTGAACAAAAAATTCAAAAACTAATAGAAAACAAAAAGAAATAGAAGAGGGAAAGAAAAATGAAGCAGGGAATTATATTTGATATGGATGGAACACTGTGGGATTCCACAGAGGGTGTGGCAGAATCATGGAATGAAATATTAAAACAGGAAAAAGTAGACCGTGCCCCTCTTACGGTAGAGGATTTTCGTGGAATCATGGGAAAAACCATGGATGTTATTGCAGCAAAATTTTTCCCGGATATGCCGGAAAAAGAGCGAATGGAGCTTTTAGATAAATGTGGTGAATATGAAAATGAATATTTGTCCGAGCATGGTGCTGTATTATATCCGGGTGTGGAAGAAACCTTTGCAAAGCTGAAGGAAAAATATGAACTTTATATTGTAAGTAACTGCCAGAGTGGATATATCGAAGCCTTTCTTTCTTATTATAAATTGGGAAAATACATTTCTGATATAGAATGTTATGGAAATAATGAAAAACAGAAGGAAGATAATATTGCATTGGTGGTATCCCGGAACGCACTGACCGATGCAGTGTATGTGGGAGATATCCAGAGTGATTATGAATCCAGCAAAAAAGCAGGGGTAGCTTTTATCCATGCAGCATATGGATTTGGAGTAATTGAGGATGAAGTACCGGAAATCGAGAATTTATCACAGCTTCCGGAAGCGGTAGAGAAAGTATTTGCCGGAAAATAATAAAAATAGAAAATATGAAATGAATCTAGAAATAAGAGAATAAGAGAAAAAGAGTCTGGTTTTGCCTGAAAAGAACGAAGCCGGGCTCTTTTTAGTTGCCAAGCATCCGTAAAAAGCTGCCAGTGGCAGGTTTTATATGTTGACAAACAATATTATATGATATATAGTATTAAACATGAAATAGTAATGTATAAAAAATAATATTAGATTCATAGAGATATGGAGGGAGTGATTGCATGGTATTTAATACAGGCGCGGCACTTCTGGATGCGATTGTTTTAGCGGTAGTATCAAAGGATGAAGAAGGTACTTATGGCTATAAGATTACACAGGATGTGCGGAAAGCCATCGAAGTGTCGGAATCAACGCTGTATCCGGTGTTGCGAAGATTGCAGAAGGACGGTTGTCTGGAAGTATATGACAGAGAGTGTGGGGGCAGAAATCGAAGGTATTATAAGATAACTGAGAATGGAAATGAAAGATTAACATATTATCGAAAGGAATGGGAAAATTATTCTTCGAAAATAACAGAATTGTTTTCCGGAGAGGAGAAGATATGAACAGACAGGAGTTTATGAGAAGGTTAGAGCAGTTATTAGAAGGGATTCCGGAAGAGGAAAAACGGGAAGCAATTGCATACTATACCAGCTACTTTGAGGATGCAGGAGAAGAAAATGAAGCAAAGATAATCCGGGAATTAGAATCTCCGGAAAAAGTGGCAGCAACCATCCGGGCAGATTTTCCGGGATGCAATAATAGTGAGACAGCATCGTCCGGTAATCAGCAGAATTATAATGGAACTGTCCAGAAGGAAGACAATACTACAAGAAATATTTTACTGATTATCCTGTTAGTGATTACCTCACCAATCTGGGGCAGTATTTTAGTGGCAATCGGTGGAACATTATTAGGAATTATCGGAGGACTTTTTGGAATTGCAGTCGGTTGTGTAATTGGTGGAGTAGCGGTAGTAGGTGTAGCAATTACAATTTTGGTGACAGGAGCAATTTCCTTAGGTTTTATCTCAATGGCAGCCGGACTTCTGATGCTTGCAATCGGATTATGCGCGGCCGGACTTCTGGTTTTAGTATGTGGAAAGTTTCTTCCATGGTTGGCAAAAGGAATTGCAAACTTATGGAGGTCACTGTTTAAGAAGAAAGGGGGCGTATGCGCATGAAAAAGGCAATAAAAATCATTTTTGGTATTGCATTGGGATGTTTTCTTTTAGGCTGCGTGGTATTAGGTATCGGTATTGCAACCGGTGGAACCATGCGGGAATTTGTAGAAGCAGTAAAAAGTAATAAATTTGCATTTCATTGGGATATAACGGACTGGGAAGGACAGGATAAAGGAACAGCGAGTACAGAAGAGACTACGTTTGCACTGGAAGATGTGAAATCACTTGACATCGATATGGATGCCGGAATATTGAAAGTAGTAAAAGGAGAAGGCAAAGAGATTAAGGTAATAACAACTTCTAAAAATGCCGAGGTAGAGACTTCATTGGAGGATGGAACTTTAACAATCAGCGAAAATTCCCATGCAGCATATTGGGGCGATGGAGTGCATCGTTTACAGGTGGTTATTGAAGTGCCGGAACAGCTTGAGTTAGAGGAACTTTCGGTTGAAGTCGGAGCAGGAAATATTGATATAAAAGAAGGACTGTTGACGGCAGCATATGCAAGCTTTGATGTGGATGCCGGAAATCTTGATTTTGCCGGTGAAGTAAAAGGTGATTTGGACGCCAGCTGTAATGTGGGAAATATGGAATTGAAACTAACCGGAGAGCAGCAGGATTACAATTATAGTTTAAGCTGTGATGTTGGTTCTATAAAAGTAGGAGATATTTCTGTTTCCGGACTTGGCAGAGAAAAAGAAATTGACAATGACGCAGATTATGATATGGATGTAAGCTGTGATGTGGGAAATATTGATGTGATTTTTGAAAAACGATGAGAAACACGCTTTGCAAGCTACCCGCATAAAAAATGATAGCAGACAATCTAAAAATACATTGTCTGCTATCATTTTCTATCAAATTATTTACTTGGAAACCCACTCATTTACATCGTTGATTTTACTTAAAACCGGGAGAAGAATCAGGCAAAGGATAATGCCGACAACACCCTGAACAATATTGAATGGAATACCTGCAGCGGAAGAAGCAATTCCGGTTGCAAGTGCAGCGGATGAGAAAGAACCGCTTGCAAAAGCAGCAAGACCTGCTTCAAACAGGAAGTAGCCAAGAACCATAAGAGCCTCACCTACGATACCGCCGATAACAACACGGACACTGCGGTTTGCTTTAGAAGAAATGTTAAGGCGCAGTTTGTGGAACAGAAGTCCGGCGATACATGCGGTCAGAGCTTTAATAATTAAAGTGGCAGGAGCCCAGGTCATATAGCCGGAGAAAATATCAGCAAACATGGAGCCGATACCAGCGGCAAGTGCACCAATTCCAGGTCCTAAGATAATACCACATAAGAGTACCAGTCCGTCTCCTAAATGGATGTATCCAAAAGTTGGTGTAGGAATCTTAATAATCATAGTTGCAATGCAGGTAAATGCAGCAAGCAGTGCTGCAGTAACCATTTTCTTTGTATTTTTCATAATAAAATAAATCCTTTCTTTGGTATGTGATCTGCAAATCGTTTCCCCTATCATATTTAAAATGTGGTTTGATTAAAATAGCCAGATTTAACAAATATAACCATACCAGTTTGACGGGTAAAAGGAGTATGCAAATATTTTCGATTGCCGAAATGCTCATTCATTGGTAAAATAGTCACGGAAAGATGACTACAAAATAAGGAGACAAAAATAATGAAGAAAGAAGTTCGAATTGCATTATATATAGTTTCAGCAGTGTGCGTGATTCTGCTGGGTGCAGCGATGATCTATGCAGCCCATCACGGCGGAAACATCCGTCAGAAGGATAGCCAGCAGACTGCCGCAGCAGCAGGGGAGGAAGATGCAGAAGTCAGTAAAGATAAATCTAAGGATTCCGATTCAAATACCGCTGATAAAACTGACAACAAAAATGATGCAGAAG